>JAGHDJ010000098.1 GCA_021159955.1 Dehalococcoidia bacterium | reverse complement strand
TTCGCCATTATGACCTCAGGGCTCTTATAGATGATATATGGATTATTGCCCTAACGGACTCCGAGTGTGTTCTTGGTATGCGCTTGCTGTCTGACCATCGCGGAACGGGTAGGCCTGAACAGGTCGCGGCGGCGCTGGGTTTTACTTCGTATCCGCATCTCATACGTCGCGTTGGGTTGTTTCTTGCCAATGAGAAATCTAATCAGGATGTGTAAAGTAGATGGCGGTAAGGCTTGCTATACAAGTATGTGTTAGTTGTCTTCTTGAGGGAGAGTGTAGTTGAAAAGAAAGTCGCTCACTGACAGGCGAGTTTTATCTTTCATTGGCAGACATAGTCTTATTTCTTCCGGTGATACCCTGGTAGCAGGCGTATCGGGGGGGGCAGATTCTGTTTGTCTGTTGCATATTCTTGTTGGGCTCAGGTCTCAATCTGATATCAGGATTCATATAGCTCATCTGAACCATATGCTAAGAGGGAAGGAGTCGGATGCTGATGCTCGGTTTGTAGCCAGTTTAGCACAGCGTTTTGCTGTTCCGATAACTGTTGAATCTGTGGATGTTGCTGCTTATCGCCAGGAACATAAACTTTCAATGGAAGAGGCGGCTCGTGAAGTGAGGTATGGCTTTTTTGCTCGTGTGGTTGATGCCGTAGGCGCCTGCGGTGTGATGGTGGGACATACCTCGGATGACCAATTGGAAACTGTTTTGATGCACCTCGTGCGTGGGTCCGGCATTGATGGTATGCGTGGGATGTTGCCTTTGACTGTGTGGAAATCGCTGAATGGTGATTGCGAGGTGAGTGTCAGGAGACCCCTTCTGGAGATCAGTCATGATGAGGCGGTGATTTATTGCCGTGACAATGAGCTCGATATCAGGGAGGATTTATCCAACACTTCACCGCACTATCTCAGGAATAGAATTCGCTGTGAATTGCTGCCATTACTGAGAAACTATAACCCCGGATTTGAGCGCTCATTGCTTCGCACCGCCAGTTTGGTGTGCGATGACATCGATTTTTTAGATGAGAGTATGCTGGACATCTGGGATGAGGTTGTAAGTTGTCGCGACGAGGTATATGTACTCAGTATTGCAGGGATGTATTCTCAGCATCCTGTTCTCCGACGCCGTGTCTTCAGAGAGGTGCTCAGGAGGTTGCTGGGCAGTCTGAAAGATATAGAATGGAGGCATATAGATGACTTGGTGGAAGCTCTCTCCCTGAGTGCCGGCAAGACCCTGTCGTTGCCCCGGGGGTTGACCTTTTTGATGGGTTATGGCGAATGTATTATCGGGCGCAATCTTGATGCAATGTGTCCTTTGCCGCCACTGGAAGGGGAATACAGATTGAATATTCCTGGCGAGACTGTTATCCCTGGGTGGTGTATAGGAGCTGAAATTTTATCCTGTGAGACCACTCTGGAGGAAGGGTCGGCAGCCTGTATGGATGTCAATGTCACTGGCAGGGAATTAACAGTGAGGAGCCGCGGGGATGGGGATGAATTTCAGCCACTGGGTATGCCGCAATCTAAGAAACTTCAGGATTTTATGGTGGATGTTAAAATACCTCGTACATGGAGGCATAAAGTACCACTGGTGTGTTCTGCGGAACACATCGTCTGGGTAGTTGGTTGGCGAATAGATGAGAGAGTCAAGGTATCTTCTGAAACAACAGAAGTGCTGTGTCTCAAGTTTGAGCTTTTAAACGCTTGACATCAAGGATATGTCTATCTTTGGAAAGACAAAACAACATTCTCCCTTTGCCCTTACTGGCAAAAAGGGTGTGGGGCAGAGAGGTAAATCTCGGCAGTATATCTCCTCAGGGTTTGTTAGAATATTCTTTAGCTTGTTGCAGGGGTTTCGCCAGGATGTAGCTTTTGCCATTTTGCCAGCAGTTCTTCTCTGGTCTCTTTGTGGTCTGGATCGGGAACACAGGCATCGACAGGGCATATGTCAGCGCAAAGTGGTGATTCGGCGTTGCCAACGCACTCGGTGCACTTACTCGGGTCAATTGAAGAAGTAATGTCTCCTTCACTTATGGCTCCATTGCCACATTCTGATGTGCATGCTCCGCAACTGATACAGTCATCTGTAATTTTGTATGCCACTTGGATAAACCCTCCTACTAATATAATAATTGGTTCTATTGGGTTGCGATCACCTTAACCGGGTCAAAGTAAGCGCAACCCCTTTTTTAATATCTACCTGCTTGTGAGTAGCCTGTTTTATAATTTTATCGGGGTAATGACAGTTTCTTTATCACAGCTTCAGAAACATGGTGGGGAACGAATTTCTCTATATCCCCCCCCAGCCTGACTACATCTTTAAGTGTGCTGGATCTGATGAATTGATGCTCTGCGCTGGTCATGAGGCAAACAGTTTCAATATCAGGATCCAAGCTTTTGTTCATTAATGTCATTTCAAATTCCTGCTCAAAATCGGAACTTATTCGCAGCCCTCGCACCAGTGCCTTTGCTCCTATTTTGTGAGCAAAATTTATGGTGAGACAGGAATAGGTGGACACCTCGACATTGGGGAGATGCACTACTGCATCGTGCATCAGCTCTAATCTCTCCGGGGCACTGAACATAAGATTTTTGTTTGGCCTGTCGAAAATTCCGATATACAGCTTATCGAAGAGAGCTACAGCGCGGGTGATAACATCAATATGCCCATTGGTTACGGGATCAAAACTCCCTGGATATAATGCTACTACCATTCCGCATTCCTCACCTGATAGAAAGAAACACAAGTACCGCCGTAGCGGCGGGTTTTGATCGCGTCAAACCTATTATATGAAGGCTGTAACAACATATGACGGGAGTATTGTATCACAATGGTGGTGTTTCTGCCAACTAGCTCAGAATTTGTGATGTCTTCCAGCATTTGAGGCGTTGACGTGTTGGAATAGGGCGGATCAATCAGTATGAGGTCGTATTCATCTTGGGAATGCGAAATAAAACTCCTGGCACTGCAGTGCTGTACCCTCGCTCTTTCCGTTAGTCCCGTTGCTGTAAGATTCTGTTTTATTACGGCGCAGCATTTGGTGTTCTGGTCAACGAAGTCGCACCAATCAGACCCTTCGCTGAGTGCTTCTATGCCCATGGCACCACTTCCGGCATAGAGGTCGAGCACTCGTGATATTTCTCCCTTCATTGACTGCAGGATGGAGAAAATTGCCCCGCGCACAAGGTCTGTTGTCGGGCGGGTAGATAGCCCCGGAGGAGCCTTTAGTTGGTGACCCTTGGCGTCGCCTGTTATAACTCGCATTTCGCATGCAATGGTATAATGTGATGCTTGTATCAGTCAAGGCGGGCAACGGTCTGGCAGAAACTTGCTCCTGGTAGCTGGTGGGGTTACTTTTGGTTGGTTTCTGTAGCCCATTTGTGATAAACTGCTTTGTTCTATCGTCGGCGATGGAGTGGCAAATTTCTTCAGGCATGGCATTTCAGGTAAGATGGTAGAGCATATCTGAAATCAAATGCTGCAGATGGCAAAGAAGGAAAGATAAAGAGATGTATAAGATTCTACGGAGAGATGATTTAGTATCAAACATTCATCTTTTTAAATTTGATGCTCCCATGGTTGCTCGTAAAGCACAGGCAGGGCAATTTGTGGTTCTCATAATTGGTGAAAAGGGTGAACGTATTCCCCTTACTATTGCCGATTGGGATAGGGATGAAGGCAGTGTCACGGTTGTTTTTATGGAAGCGGGGAAGACAACGCATGAGCTAGCCACACTGGGGACAGGTGATTCTGTTCTGGGTTTTAGTGGTCCTTCGGGTTTAGCCACTCACGTTGAGAAATTTGGGACTGTGGTCTGTGTTGCCGGAGGGTTCGCTGTGGCTACCGTCGTACCAATTGCCCGTGCCCTGAAAGTGGCTGGAAACAGGGTTATCTCAATTATGGGGGCACGGAATAAGGAGCTACTTTTTTGGGAAGATCACCTGGGTGCTGTCAGTGACAGGTTGATAGTGACCACCGATGACGGGTCTTATGGTCGTAAGGGGCTGGTAACGGAGCCGCTTAAGGAGATGCTTGAAGGTGGGGAGAAGGTGGATCGCGTCATAGCTGTTGGACCCAGCGTTATGATGAAATTTTGTTCTAAAACTACGGAGCCGTTTGGTGTCAAGACAATTGTCAGCCTCAATCCCATTATGGTGGACGGCACAGGGATGTGCGGTTGCTGTCGTGTTTCCGTGGGTGGTGTAACCAAGTTCGCCTGTGTTGATGGTCCTGATTTTGATGGACATCAGGTGGATTGGGATTTACTCCTTAATCGTCAGCGCGCCTATCTTGAGCAGGAGAAAGAGTCGCTGGAGCGGTGGGAGTGCAAATGTAGATCTGGCGAGGAGGTATAGTACTACGGCAAAGCTTAATTTGAATAGAATATCCATGCCCAAGCAGAAACCAGAGGTGCGGGCGAAGAATTTTAACGAGGTGGCTCTAGGGTATTCCGCGGAACAGGCTCTAGCTGAGGCTCAGCGCTGTATTCAGTGTCCTAAGCGTCCCTGTGTAGATGGTTGTCCCGTGGGTGTATTAATTCCCGAGTTTATTAAAGCCATGGCTGATGGGGATATGCCTCTGGCGGTGGAGAAGCTCACGGAAAAAAATAGTCTGCCAGGTATTTGTGGGCGGGTTTGTCCTCAGGAAACGCAGTGCGAGGTGGTGTGTACTCTAGCCAGAAAGGGAGCTCCTCTGGCTATTGGCCGTCTGGAGCGCTATGTCGCTGATTGGCATCAAGCCCACAAGCCAACCGATGAGTTGAAGCGGACTCCCTCCCCGACAGCGAGTAAGAAGAGGGTAGCCGTAGTGGGGTCGGGACCAGCAGGACTGACGGTGGCAGCTGACCTGGCGAAGCTGGGGCATAAGGTGACTATCTTTGAGGCACTGCATGTGGCTGGCGGAGTGCTGGTGTATGGCATTCCCGAGTTTCGTCTTCCTAAGGGAATCGTTGGGGCCGAGGTGGAGTATGTTGAGTCACTGGGGGTAGAGTTAAATCTTAATTCAGTGGTGGGCAAAGTCATTACGGTTGATGAGCTGCTGGAAGAGGGTTATGATGCCGTTTTCCTGGGCACCGGTGCCGGTCTGCCGATGTTCCTTAATATCCCCGGCGAAAACCTCAAGGGTATCTATTCCGCCAATGAGTTTCTCACCAGGGTTAATCTAATGAAGGCTTACCTATTCCCCGAGTATGATACTCCCATAAATGTTGGCCGACGGGTGGCGGTTATTGGAGGCGGCAATGTGGCTATGGACTCGGCGAGATGTGCTCTCCGCCTTGGTGCGGATGAGGTCTATATCGTATACCGCCGCTCTGACCTTGAGTTGCCAGCACGGCGAGAGGAAGTGGAGAACGCCAAGGAAGAAGGGGTTATCTTTAAGTTGCTTACTAACCCCAGGAGGTTCCTGGGTAACGATGGCGGTTGGGTAGTGGGAATGGAATGTGTTGAGATGGAGTTGGGTGAGCTGGATGACAGCGGCAGACGGCGCCCTATTGCCATACCGGGCAGTGAATTTATTATTGATACTGACACTGTGATTGTTGCTCTGGGGACTGCACCCAATCCCCTTGTGCCTTCCAGCACCAGCGGGCTGGAGACCACAAAAAGGGGAACAGTGGTTGCCGATGAGGAGACGGGGAAGACTGTGAAGAAGGGTGTTTGGGCTGGTGGCGATGTGGTCACAGGTTCTGCTACCGTAATCAGTGCTATGGGAGCAGCCAAGAGAGCGGCGGCATCTATCGATGCCTATTTAAGGG
>JAGHDJ010000144.1 GCA_021159955.1 Dehalococcoidia bacterium | reverse complement strand
GTGCCGGAACATTTATGGTGCGTGCTGAAGATGACGCTTATCTGGAAGAATTGAAGGGGAGAACAATTACCTGTTTTAGCGCTGCGGCGATGGCTACCGGGGCTGATTTGAAATATGAGTGGGATGAACTAGTTTACTCATCACTACGGAGCAACAGGGCGCTAGCTCGCGTTTTTGCGGGTAATATGAAGTCGCTGGGACGGGAGGTGCAAAGTTCTATTGCAGGCGAATGGTGGGGCAGTACGGATATGGGTAATGTGAGCCAAGTGGTGCCTGTTATTCACCCTCTGGTGGCTATTGTTTCTCCTGGTATTTCGGAACATACACCGGAATTTGCCCTCGCCGCTGTATCGCGAGAAGGGCATAGCGGATTGATAGATGCCGCTAAAGCTCTAGCTATGACAGCCGTTGATTTATTGACACAAGCTCATTTGCTAAATGAGATGCAGAGGGAATTTGAAAAAGGATAGGGTTGTAATTACCTCTGGTTCAAGGGGTATATTGTTGCTACGATCTCATCCCCTATGATATTATCCGTTTCATATCACGCAATATCATACGGTAATATAAGGAGGCGACAATGGTAGGTATTACTGCATACGGTGCTCATATACCGTGGTATCGGATGTCTCACGATGTTATTTGCTCTGCTATGGGGTGGATGAAGCCATCTCGCTCGGTGGGAGAGAGGGCGGTAGCCAACTGTGATGAGGATAGTATCACTATGGCAGTAGCGGCGGCGACTGACTGTTTGGCGGGGATTTGCAGGGAGTCGGTGGATGGCCTGTATTTTGCCACTACTACCCAGCCATATCTAACAAGGCAAAACGCGGGGATAGTAGCTGCTGCACTCGATCTCGGTTCCAATACAAGAACAGTTGACTTCACGGGTGCTACTAAAGTGGGAACGGGAGGGTTGGTCCTTGCTTGTGATGCCGTAAGGGGTGAGGGGTCAAACAAAGTCCTGCTTTGCGCTTCTGATTGCCGCCTGGGGAAACCGGGTGGATCTCAGGAATATGCTTGCGGTGATGGTGCCGCAGCACTCCTTTTGGGAAGCGGTGATAATGTGATTGCTGCCCTGGAGTCGGTTTACTCTACCTCTCATGATTTTATGGATCGCTGGAGGATGAGCGGCGAGAAATTTGAGCATCTGTGGGAGGACAGGTGGATTAGAGATGCGGGTTATGCTCAGTTTATCCCCGAGGTTATCTCCGGATTACTGGAGAAATGCAATCTGAATATCAAGGATGTGGCTAAGATAATTTATCCTTGCCCTTATGCCAAATTGCATGCTGCCATAGGCAAAGATTTAGGGGCTACCCCCGGTCAGATACAAGACCCCCTTCTTGCCACGGTGGGGGATACAGGCTCGGCTCACCCCTTGATGATGTTGATAGCGGCGCTTGAGGATGCCAAGCCAGGAGATAAGATAGTCGTTGCCAGTTATGGGAGTGGTGGTGATGCCTTGCTCTTTAGTGTGACTGATAACATAGATAAGATGAGAGGGCGGAGGGGTTTCAAGGAGAACTTAGCCCGCAGGGAAGCTCTCACAAGTTATGAAAAGTATATCGCCTTCAGGAATATTCTTCCTGTAGAGGTAGGAGTTCGCGGTGAACAGATTGCCTTTACTCAGATATCTACGCTCTGGAGGGAGAATAAGGCAATTTTTTCTCTATGCGGCTCAAAGTGCAAGCGCTGTGGTACTCCGCAGTACCCTGCTCAGAGGATATGTGTCAACCCTGATTGTGGTGCCGTTGATGAGATGGAGGAGTACCGTTTCTCTGATAAAAAGGGCACTCTGATAGCATATACTGGTGATAACCTGGCTTTTTGTGTCAATCCGCCGGCAATATATGGGGTGGCGGACTTTGATGGAGGAGGAAGGTTCTGGTTTGATATTACTGATTGTAATCTGGATGTAGTGAAGGTGGGAATGCCTGTAGAGCTAACCTTCCGAAGGAAGTATCTCGATGAGGCACATGGCATTTGTGGCTATTTCTGGAAAGCAGTGCCGCTGAGCAGTTAATAAACTGGTAGAGGAGAAGACCAAATGGCAGAGGGTATAAAGGATAAAGTATCTATCATAGGGATGGGTTGTACTAAATTTGGCGAACTGTGGGATAAAGGTGCTGAGGACCTGATGGTTGATGCGTTTGAAGAGGCTATTGAGGACGCAGGCATAGAGAAAAATGATATTCAGGCAGCTTGGCTGGGAACACAGATTGATGATGTTAATGTGGGGAGAGCGGCTACTCCCTTATCGACCACTCTAAAGTTACCGTTCATTCCGGCGACGCGGGTGGAGAATTTTTGTGCTACCGGATCTGAAGCGTTGAGGGGGGCGTGCTATGCCGTCGCCTCCGGGGCTTGCGATGTTGCTCTGGCTCTGGGTGTGGAAAAGCTGAAGGATACCGGATATGGTGGTCTACCTGAGATGACCAGCCTGATGGGAACAAAAAACAGACTTATCTTTCCCAATATTACTGCGCCTGGGGCATTCGCCATGCTGGCGAATAGTTATTTTGCTCGATATGGTGTCGACCCCGAAGAGGGCAAGAGGGCGATAGGTCGTGTATCTTTTAAGAGTCACCAGAATGG
>JAGHDJ010000136.1 GCA_021159955.1 Dehalococcoidia bacterium | reverse complement strand
GCCTCATCAGGCATATTCCCAATCATCTCCAAGGCGCTCATAACAGTAGGAGCACTGGAAGCACCCGGCTGTCCGAAAACCAACTGACACCAATACGGCGCCTTTGCCAGACCCTTCTGAATAATGTTGTCAACATACCACCAGCTCTGGGTGCTGAAAACCTCGAACTCAGGCTTGACATTATTATCCAGCATCGCTTTGGCCTGAAACTCTGTTGTCGTAAAATCCTGCCCCAGAATAAATTCAAAGTCAGTAGTCTCATCCCTGCCAGTCAGTGGTGCAGGACGCTTTTTTAATCTGCCACGGAAGCATATGGGTCCAACATCCAGCGACGCCATCTCGGGATTGCCGCGATAGACACTGTCAGTCCTCTCCTCCAGGGTTAACCCAATACCCCCGGCAGCGGTATCGCCAATAACCAGATCGGGACACCTCTCCCGAACCAGCTTATTGACACGATAGAAATTTTCCCCATTGGAAGACGGAACAGCATAGCCCTTCTCGGGATCACGGGCATGGATATGAACAGCAGAAGCACCCGCTTTATATGCACCATAGACAGAATCAGCCTGCTCCTCAGGGCTCTCGGGTAAACCAGGATTAGCCTCCTTTCCATGTATCCCACCGGTGATGGCACAGCTAATTATAACCGGTGGCCATTTCTTAAAATGCTCCGCCCACTCACGATTGTTGGTAAACCGCCAGCAGGTATCTTTCATCGTTAACGCCATTTCTTTATCCCTCCTGTTTCGTTATCTCATCGTTATTCATCACTCATCCCAAACAACACCACTTCCTCTGCCATACAGCAACCTCAGACCTAAAAAGTACCAACCTGAATGCTCTGAACATCAAGCCGCAAATACCCCCCCTTTCTTGTTCTAACCTGCATCATCCGGGATACTCTTTCACTTTCCACACAAAAACAACACCGTCTCCACCCAATCCAGCACGCACCAAGCTCTACTACCTAATTGCCTGTCTATTCTGCTCGCTACTGTTTTAATCCAGAAGCCGCCTTCAGTGGAGCACCTGTAACTGCCTGAATATCTTCTAAGGTATACCCGGAAGCCATATCGGCAACAACCAATCCGTCCTCGGTTACATCGATAACAGCCAAGTCGGTGACAATCGTGGTAACACATTCCTTGCCTGTTAACTCATAGGTGCACTCCTTTAGAATCTTGGGTTCACCATCCCTCGCAGTATGGGTCATCATAGCAATTACCCTTTTAGCTCCCACCGCCAGATCCATGGCTCCGCCGGTGCTCCCTACCTTCTTGGTAGGCAACTTCCAGTTTGCAAGATCACCCTTCTCTGATACCTGAAGAGCCCCCAGCACCGTCGCATCAAGATGTCCACCCCTTATTATGGCAAAAGAAGTGGGATGATCAAAAATAGACATACCAGGAGTAGTCGTAACCATCACCCCACCAGCATCTCCAAGGTCAGGGTCATAATCTGATTCCCCTTCAACTGCTTTAGGACCATAGCCAAGAATACCATTCTCAGAGTGGAACATCACATCTATATCCTCTGGAATATATTCGGCAACCGCAGTTGGCATACCGAATCCCAGATTTACACAAAAGCCATTCTCTAATCTCGCCGCTGCCTTCTGCGCCATTTCTTCTTTAGTCCACGGTTGTTTCATCTTTTCTCCTCCTCATTTAGAGTTATTATAAAAACAAGTATGGGGCAGATATCCTCTCACCCCATATAATCACCACTTCAGATCAGCCGAGCCTGCTGCTTTAACGGTTGTCTTAACTACACGGTTAACAAAGATACCAGGAGTATGAATGAAGTCAGGATCCAATTCACCAATCTCTACAATTTCTTCAACCTCAGCGATAGTCACTTTAGCAGCTGTTGCCATCACGGGATTAAAGTTTCTTGCTGATCCATGATACACCAAATTGCCAAATCTATCCGCCTTCCGCGCCTTAATGCAAGCAAAGTCAGCAGTAAGAGGCAACTCTAAAATCATCTCTTTGCCATTTATAACTTTTGTTTCTTTGCCTTTCGCTATCAACGTGCCAGCACCAACGGGAGTATAACACCCGCCGAGACCTGCCCCTGCTATCCGTATCCTCTCCGCCAGCGTCCCCTGTGGAACCAGGTCAAATATCAAATCGCCATCAATAACTCCCTGTTCCACCGAAGTAATCTTTTTGGGAGAACCATAACTCATAAAACTGCCAATGATTCTTGCCACCTGCTTGGATTTAACTAGCATATCGACATCTACCGGATTACTCCATGCCCCGGTAGCATCATTACATATCGCAGTTAAATTCTTAACCCCTTTATCCCTGATAGCTCGTATGAGAGCGATGGGAATGCCAACGCCGGCGAAACCGCCGAACATAATCGTGGCACCATCCTTGATGTCTGCTATTGCCTCCTCTATGCTGCCTACAGTCTTGTCAATCGCCATGATTACCTCCTTTTTTTTCTACAACTTCAGACTTACACTACCTTATCAGATAGCAGCACTTAAAGTCAACAATTTTTGCCTGCTTTGATATTATTATGTCAATTAATACTGCCATCAAATGGCATACTATACCAGTCAAAACATTTTGTTATGTCTAGTTACAAACTACTGCCACCCAGCGGCAATGGTTTGCGCAGAAAACCCCTTCTATTATCCCAAAACCATTGATGTGTTTCAGCAGGAGAGAAAATACGTCGATGATTTTCGGCGATATCCCTACAAACATCTGCTTGACGCTATCATACGCCTGTGCTACCATCACCAAGTAAATTACTACAGCAACTGAGGAAGAGTTTATGCTTGACTCCTCTTTTGTACGTTTCTACTATCTTAAAGAAGGAAGTATGAATTTAGAAGAGAAGCTTGCACAAGCATCTTCCGAGAGCGATACAGCACTGACTATCGGAGTTTTTGACGGAGTTCATCGAGGTCATCAGCATCTCATTTCCCACCTGCAAAATGCCGCCCTTAAAAACAGGCTTCTGTCTGGAATAATAACCTTTGACCGTCATCCTCAGGAAATATTCACGCCTGAAATCACACTGCCTTATCTAACTACTAAGAAAGAGCGAGAACACTTGCTTAGAGAACTGAAGGTTAAACTTATTGTAACTATACCATTCACTCTCCAAACAGCCCAGATGAGCGCACGCCAGTTCGTTAATCTACTATGCAGATACCTCAAAATGAAGAGGTTCGTTATCGGACCCAACACCACCTTCGGCAGAGATAAAGAGGGAAACTCCGCCCTTCTTCAAGCCCTGGGTAAAGAG
>JAGHDJ010000065.1 GCA_021159955.1 Dehalococcoidia bacterium | reverse complement strand
TCTTTACCCCAGGCTGAGAGTTACCTGCGCCCAGGTGTAACCCTTGAAGGACTGGATGCAATCGCCAATCAAATGAGCGATAATCAATTTGCAGAAAGGAAGGCGAAGGCTCGTTTCAATCTCTTCGAGCAAATCTCAAGATTTGCTGACCGTGTTGCCTGAAGCTCTTTTACTCATGCTCATTATTAGATTAGAATAGACTGGTGTCAAGAATGAAATTATAGCACAATTTATTCAAAGCATCCCGTTCTTGTGGTATGATAGTTTGCTAGAAAACGTAACTGGTAAGGAGAAATAATGGCGATTGTGGCGAGAGATACTGCTATCCGCATCGAGAGGCTCAAAGGGGGAGCTGTTGGTAATGATGTTTATTTGATAGTATGTCGTGATAGCAATGAGAGTGTATTGATAGACGCTTCCGCAGAGCCGAAGCAGATTAAAAATATGGTGAAGGGCACGAAGCTCAAGTATATACTGCTCACTCATTCAGGCAAGGATTGCACAGGACCCGTGTTTGAATTGCGCCATGAAAATAATGGTGCCTTAGTTGGCGTTCACTCTCTGGGAGCTGACAACCTGAATGTGACGCCGGATATAGAGTTGCATGATGGTGATGTTATTACCTTTGGTAAACAAGCTCTCAAGGTACTGTATACCCCCGGACACACTGCTGACAGCGTATGT
The DNA here is from genome assembly GCA_021159955.1 of Dehalococcoidia bacterium. Lineage (GTDB taxonomy): Bacteria > Chloroflexota > Dehalococcoidia > UBA2247 > UBA2247 > JAGHDJ01. The sequence goes on along the minus strand of JAGHDJ010000065.1, from coordinate 2,646 downwards.
TTTTATATTGACAAGTATCTGATGTCAGGAGACACCCTTTTATGCGGCGGTCCTGGGAAGACCATGACACCGGATGATTTTAAGCAGATAATTGAATCCATAACCAGTAAGATAGCGGTTTTGCCTGATGAGACTCTACTCTTTCCAGGGCATGGCGAATCCTCCGTTTTGAAGGAAGAGAAGGAAGAATTTGATATCTTTAACTCACGGACTCACGACCCTCACCTGTGTGGTGAGATACTATGGCTCTCGTCTTAGTTGAGATTTAAATCGAGAATGTGACAACCGCCACATTATTTCCACGTGGTGGAAACTCTCTGTCAGTTCGTAATTTTCACCTTCAGCCATTTCCTGTCAAGTGAATCGTCTTTCTGTCATTCTAAGGGAGCAGGGCGGTAGAATAACCTGGAATGTGGAGGAGATTCTTCATTAATGCCCAGAATGGTGTTAATAAGTCATCACCAGGCTTTAAAACTGAAAGGTGGATAGCGGTCGGTGGTCAGTATGAAGGCATATATGCTTACTCTTAAACTACAGCGCAGCACATCAACTATGAAGTCAAACAGGGACCGCGGGTATCTTCAGGTAAATAGGATGATGAACCAGGCTCCGGTTGTGCATACATACGCGGCGATGATAAGAGCCGTGAGGACGATATAGTGCGGAATTGCCAGGAGCTACTTTACCAGCGGTAACTCGCAATTAAGTTCCTTAACTTCGGGGTAGGGAATTTCTATGTGGACAGTCTGCTCTTCGTCCATTGAGGGGTATTCATTTGTCAGCAGCAACATATAAGACAAAACGCGCGTGCTGAATTTGGTCAAGGCTACATTCCAGTCAAACCACCAGCGGGGATACTTTTGTCGGAACAATATCATCAATATGGTCGGCATAACTATGAATCCGCTAATGGCATAGAAGGAATGCCATGATTTCCAGAAATCCAGTTTCCACTCGAATTGGGCACCGGTAACCAGAGTTATGATGATGAGAATAGGGATAGCCACAAATGGTCTGAAGAAAGTGGTCAGCTTGTTCAAAAACCTGTTAGGGTTAGTCTATGGACAAGCTTACGGGATAGAGGAGTTGTTGTTCTGGTGCGGTTTTTGGTAATAATTCTGGTGTGGGGGTCGAAGGCTATTCTGCCATTGTAATACCTCCTGACGTAATCGTTTCCACCTGCTCGGTGTCTGTATGACATAATATCACGCTTTATGATATATAGGTGATACCCTTTTTTGTCATTGCGCCCTCACCCAATGTATCAGGGAAGGCTCTCTCAGTATATTGAAGAGAGCGAGTGGGATGCTAATTTGATGGGTGTTGGTGTGGGTGTTACAATTTGAGTGAGGGCTGGTTTACCACCAGCCCTAAGCGTGTTTGGAGAGGAATAATTATTTGGTAAAAAAATCGGACTTCAGTCCCTTACTCTCACTCATTGACGAAATGCCCGCTTTTTCTCACCTCGTTCAGAATATGTGCGATGGAAAAGGTGAACATCTGGCGGTATTGCCCGATGCCGCCAAGCCGTATCTCATTGCCGCACTGCGTCGCAGGATGCGCACTCCTGTGTTATTGCTATCAGCACAGGCAGAAGGGGCAAAGAGATTTTATCAGCATCTTATGGCGTGGTGTGGGGATGATAGCCACATCCTGCATTTCCCAGATCTTGATGTACTGCCCTATGAGAATCTTGCGCCCAGTATTGGCTTGTTACAGGAGCGGATGGGGGTGCTGTCTTCTCTGGCAGATATCTCCGATGAAGCTGCATCCGGTGAGCAGAGTATCGTAGTGGTTGCTTCTGTCCCTGCTGTGATTCGCAAGACGATGTCCCTTGCCGAGTTTACCTCTGGGCGACACACGCTGAGCGTGGGTGCTACCGCTGAGCCGATGAAGCTGCTTGCCGAGTGGTTTGATATGGGCTACAGCCGTGAGAATATGGTGGAACAGCCGGGGGAGATGAGTCGCCGCGGCGGCATACTGGATATTTATTCTCCCAACAATGAACTTCCCGCTAGGATGGAGTTTTTTGGCAATACGATAGAGAGCATTCGATTCTTCGACCCCGTTACTCAGCGGTCTACTCAGTTCGTTCGCTCCTTGACGGTAGTGCCCCTGGGGTGTGGATTTCCTGGCAGTTGCAGTGTTGGTGGGGGTGGAGAGGGTGAAACTATTATGAAGTATCTGCCCCGTAACACGACGCTTATTTTGGATGAGATGGCGGATATTGAGACTGCGGTGGAGGAGGTTAATGTGCGGGCGGATAAATTGCGACGGCAACAGGAGAAAGATGGAGAGATATCAGAAAGAAGCGCCTTTCCCTATCTCGCTATGGGTGAACTGGAGGAAAACCTGAAAGGGGTAGATAAATGTCTGGAGTTAGCTCGTTGGGATAGAGGTGAGGAGTCCTCCTCTCATTACCGCTATGTGATGGATTTTTCTCCCGCGCCTCGCTATAACGGACAAGCGTCCCCATTTCTCTCTAGAGTAAAGGAGATGTCGGAGGGGGAGCGGCGTCTGATAGTTGTTTCTCGTCATGCAAAGAGATTATCCCAACTTATGGAGGAGGAGAAATTCCCCGTTTCTTTCCTGGCAAGTATGGAGGCTCTTCCTCGACCGGGGACGTTCACTCTGCTGGAAGGTGAC
>JAGHDJ010000039.1 GCA_021159955.1 Dehalococcoidia bacterium | reverse complement strand
TGTGGCGAAGAGGAAGCTACCCCCGCACCCACTGCGGCACCCACAGCGGGTCCATCCGGAACCACCACTGCGGCACCCACTACAGCACCTACAGTGCAACAAGAAGCCAAGGTGGTTACCTGGAAGATACAGGGCTGTGTGCCCGCAGGAATGATATACCACACCACCTTAGAGGCATTTGCCAAGAGGGTAGAGGAAGCCAGCGGCGGCAGAATGAAGCTGGAAGTTTACCCAGCCGGCGCAGTGGTGAAAACGATGGAGGGACTTACCGGAGTCAGCAAAGGTATCATTCAGGCTAATTATGCCTACTCTGCACTGTGGATGGGTAAGATTCCCGCAGCTCCGCTCCTGTGCTCAGTGCCCTGCGACCTTAACGATGTAGATATGTATCTGTGGTTGACCAAAGGCGGCGGCATGGATCTATATCAGGAGATGTATGACACCAACAACTTCAATGTGAAGGTATTCCTTGCCGGCATCGTGGGTATTCAGAACTTCCAGTGGACTAACGACCCAATAGCAACCATCGACGATATGAAGGGCGTAAAACTGCGCATGATGCCTCCGATGGGAGACGTCCTGAAGGAAAATGGAATGTCCGTCGCCTTCCTGTCGGCAGCAGAAATTATGCCTGCCCTTGAGAGGGGTGTTATAGATGGCGCAGAGTTTGCCAGTTCGGCTTTTGATTACAGCGCAGGTTATCATGAGGTATGTAAATATCATACGGTTCCTGGTATCCACCAGCCGTCAAGCGTTCTAGAGATAACAGTCAACAAGGACGCATGGAATGACCTGCCAACCGACCTGCAATATATATGGCAAAATTGCTGCGATGCCCATATATGGGAATGCTGGGGAATGGAAAACTGGGCTAACCTGGATGCTGAAGAAGCCTTCATTGAGAACGGTAACGTGGCAGTGCAGCTGACACCTGAAACCATAGCCACCCTGACCGACTGGACAGCAAAGTACTTTGACGAGAAGTCGGCAGAAGACCCATTCTTCGCCAAGGTGAGAAAGTCCCAGGTAGAGTTCGGGAAGAGGTGGTATCCCTTCCGTGCAACCGCCTTTGTGCCTTATGACGCCCTGATGAAGTGGGGTCAGTAGGTGACTAAAGGATATCCCATAACAAAGCGGTTACGCTAATACGAACAAGAGAAACCCCTCCCCTCTTCGCCTTAACGGGCGAAGGTGGGGTGGTTTCTCCGTCACACATATTTCTATCCTTTAAGAGAAGGGAAAGGGGAGCATGATGAAACTTGCCAGAGCCATTGACCGTGTTAACGACCGTATAGGGAATTATGCCAGCTATATCATACTGGCAGTATGTGCCGTCATGGTTATTGAAGTATTCATGAGAAGTGTGCTGACCAGCCCTACCAAGTGGGCATATGATATGACATGGATGCTGGGTGGTATTTATGCCGCGTTGGGCTTCAGTTATTGCTATCTTCTCGACAGGCATGTGCGCATGGATCTGTTTTATGACCGTCTCTCGACTCGAGGGAAAGCCATCGCCGAGGTAGTATATTTCATAATATTCTTCGTTCCGATGACCTACATCCTGATAAAATACTGTGGGCAGCATGCCATAGAGTCAACGATAGCCCGTGAATGCACGTCCGCCAGTTTGTGGCGACCTCCGGTCTACCCATTCAAGCTGATTGTGTCATTTGGCTTCCTGCTATTCGGGCTTCAGGGAGTATCAAACTTCATTAAGAATATCGCCGTGATAAGAGGGGAAAAGATATGAGTGCTGAAGTCCTTACTATAGGAGGTTTTGCCTTACTTGTTGTCATCGTGCTAACCGGATTTCCTACAGGTTTCGGTATCATGATAGCAGGTATAGTACTCGGGTATCTCGGTATGGGTTCCTCTTTTTTCTATATGATTCCCGAGCGTATCGTGAATGGAACCCTGTCCGAATACATCTTTGCCGCCGTGCCTCTATTCGTTCTAATGGGAACGTTGATGGGGCGGACCGGTGTTATGGAACAATGCTATGACACTATGCACAAATGGCTCGGGGGGTTACGAGGTGGTTTGGCGGTAGCTACCATTCTCATCTGCACGTTGTTTGCTGCTACCACAGGAGTAATTGGAGCCTCTGTTGTAACTATGGGGATACTGGCAATTCCAGCCATGCTAAGACGTGGTTACAGCAAAGAGCTGGCTTCCGGCTGTGTTTGTGCTGGAGGCAGCCTGGGGCAACTTATCCCCCCCAGCGTGATGCTGATTATGTATGCCCCAATGGCAGGAGTGTCAGTAGTTGAGATGTTTGAAGCTGCTTTCCTTCCTGGCTTCCTGCTCTCAGCCCTGTTCTGCATTTATATCATAGTATTGTGCCTGATTAAACCCAAGATGGGACCTGCCGCACCACCCGAGGACAGACTAAAGTTCATCAGCAAAGAATCGTTGCATCAAGGACTAACTCGTTTTGCCCCACCCATTTTCATCATATTAGCCGTCCTGGGATCTATAGTCGCGGGACTTGCATCCCCCACCGAAGCCGGCGCCTTAGGTGTAGTTGCCGTGTTGGTTCTTATGCTCGTCCGTCGACAGTTCAAGTGGGAACTAGTAAAATCCGCCTGCCAGGGTACCATAGTAGCCTGTGCCATGGTATTCTTCATTGCCGCGGCTGCCAGCACATTTACCGGAGCCTTCCTGGGTTCTGGCTGCGGCTTTGTAGTATCAGATTTTCTACTCGGTATGGGGTTGGGCAAGTGGGGAATATTTGTCGTAACACTGGTCATAATTACCGTTCTCGGTATGTTTATCGACTGGATTGGGGTGCTCTACATCCTGGTTCCCATACTTGGCCCACTATTGATGGAGCTCGGTTTTGACCCACTGTGGATGGGTATGGTTATCTGTATTGCCCTGCAGATGTCTTTCCTTACCCCACCGTTTGCCTACTCCATATTCTACCTGAGAGGGCTTGACCTGGACCTGGATATCCCCACTCTATACAAAGGTGTGGTTCCTTTCCTTGGCCTCCAACTTCTGGGAACGGCACTCTGTATCATCTTCCCGAAGATAATTATGGTCGTTCCCGATGCCATGAGATCTGGCTGGTAAGCGTAGATACAAAGGGCATAAATCCAGAGTAAGACAAAAGAAAGAACCCCCGAATTACCGGGGGTTCTTTTCTAATACCAGATGTCAAAGCCAGTGCTTGACCAGAGCAACCTCATCCTGCACGGAAGTTACCCTGCCATCCAAACGAGCATCCTTTAACTCTCCCAGAATCTTGCCCATAAGCGGTCCGGTGTTTACCCCCAGCCCCAACAGTGCCTCCCCATCCAGCAACGTTCTAACATACCTCAGTCGCTTCAGATATAAATTCAGGTGTCGATGCAGAAGAGAATCACCCTCTGCTACATCCACCGCCAGAATAGCCGTGGGCGAATAACTGCACAGAGCGCGGTAGATGACACTGGGCAAAACTACATTCCCATCCAGCAACCCAAGCATAGACTTAAGCCGAACTGCATCCCTGATCACCTTCGCCACCATTTTCTGTATTCTAAAAAACAAGATGAATCTCTCAACGTCGCTCTCTGTAAGGTTATAGACCAGCAGCGACAGATACATAGAAAGTGAAGGCGCACCTCCCGCCACACGGCGTGCACGCTCAAATCTCTCTGATAATTTATCATCTTCAGCATCCAGAGGAGTAAATATGCTGCGCCATACACCCAATCCATTCATCCTCTCCACAACCTTCTCTGGCTGCTCTTCCCTTAATATTATTTCCAGTTCGTGGCATATGCGATTACCACTTATAGTAGACAGCGCAGGCACATCGCGGCGCAACAGCGCCTCCGTGTCCCACTCCAGATGAAACCCAAGCCGCTGTTCATAGCGCAGGGCGCGCAATATACGGGTGGCATCATCAACAAAGCTCCTCTTATGCAGCACCCTGACCACTCTCTGCGTCAGGTCTTGCCTGCCGCCATAAGGATCTATCAACTCTCCATAATGAGGATAGTCAAGACGGATTGCCATAGCATTGATGGCAAAATCCCTGCGCTTCAGGTCATCATCAATCGAACCGGGACGGATATCGGGCAGCGCCCCGGGCCGAGAGTAAACCTCCGACCGTGCGGTCACCATATCTACACTTAAATTCTTGCAACTCACCGTAGCCGTGCCAAAGCGACGGTGGATTTTAGCAGCTCCGTCAATGTCGTCAGACAGACTGCGTGCCAGAGTGAGGGCATCCCCCACCACCACAATATCAACATCCCGTGATGGGACTTTCAGGAGCAGGTCACGCACAAGTCCACCTACAAGATAGAGGGGAACTCCATCACCTATAACCAGGTTAGCTACCCTGCGCAGTAGAACCAGCACATCCTGCGAAAGCACACTATTCATCTGAGAGGCAAGATTACTGATTTCAGCCACCTCCTGATAGAGTAAATTATAACACGCATATCCCTTTAGCGGAATTGATAACAAAACCTCATCTGCCACCTTAAAATACTCCCCCACCATTCCCTTAAAACATAAAATTCATTTCCTCAAACTGGAGCTCTATCC
>JAGHDJ010000096.1 GCA_021159955.1 Dehalococcoidia bacterium | reverse complement strand
GTACCACTCTACCAGCTTCTCTTCCCACTTGCCGCCCGGCGACTTAAATGGTCTTACCTCAATAACCGAGGTTCCCTTTGCCCCTGACACGTACAAGTGCAGTGTCGCCCTTCCTGGTGACAGCGCCACTGACCCAACTTCTTTGGGCTGGAACTGCATAATAATCCGCTTATCCCTCTGGGCATACGATCTGACCGCCAAAAAGGGCTTGGTGCCATTGTTATGGTCCTTGGATGATTCTCCTAAGTAACTATCATCCGTGGGGATGAGCTTAACTGGCTTTGATACTGGCTTTGGCTTTACTGTCACTACAGTCTTTGCTCCGTCCTCTTCCGAGGCATAGCCCACCACAGGAGTCAATACCAGCCCCAGTAAAATGAGTATCAATGCTATCGGTATAAATCTTTTCATTTCCGCTATTCTCCTCTCTCCAGTAATTACAACTCGCTGGTTCCAGTCCGGTATACTCTCAATTACGAAACTTGCGGAACGGCTGCCACAGCCGCTGCAGTATCCGTAGCGAATATGTAGTTATCCTTCAGCCATGCCTTCTGCGTCATATCAGCCAACTCGCCTCTTTGTTCGTTGACCTTTATTACCGCATCCAGCAGTACCATAGAGTTTAGCTTGAGCTCGTGGGCAAAGGTGCGGAAAGCACGGGTATCCTTGGGTAAACAACTGCCACTGTATGGCCTCCCACCCTTAGTACCGTATTCGGGGTTCCATATCCCCTCCGCCGATTTCACTACCATGGAATTCACCACGTCGCTGTCAATGCCCAAACTCTGACACACCATATACATCTCATTAAAGAAACTTATCTTGGTGGCATTGAACAGATTATGCACATACTTCATCATCTCGGCTGTCTTGTCATCGGTTATCATTATCTCAGCCTTAAAGGACCGATACAGATACTTTAATTCCCTCTCCGACCTCTTATCGTAAGCGCCAATGACTATCAACCAGGGATGAGCGAAATCTTCTTCGGCACTGGCTTCCCTCAGAAACTCAGGGTTAACACATACACCAAAATCAACCCCAGCCTTCTTTCCCGAGTAGCACTCCAATGTTGGAATTATCTTTTCCTCCGTTGTGCCCGGTAAAGAGGTACTCCTGACCACTACCATGTGATAGCTACCAATATCAGCCAGTTTGGACCCCAGTTTCTTGAGCGCCCGGTGCAAGTAGTCGAGAATTATTTTGTTGCCGCGCGTAGGGGTATTGATGCACAGCATACTGACATCAAAGTCATTCAGGTCATAGTCCTCGCAAACATCATGTCCCTCCGAAGCAAGCCGAGCACGCACTCTGGAATCAACGTCACAAAACGTAACCCTGTGACCCTTACCCAGAAACCCTTTTCCCGTGGCTTCTCCCACTACCCCTGATCCGATGATAAGAATGTTCTTCTTCATTGCTATATTCCTCCTTCTGTTTGAGTTCTCTTTCTATCCATATTTCTATACTAGGATGCAGAAATTAACTGGCCATAAAATTGGCGTTTTAATCTTGTTAAAAAGTCAGACAATGAGAAAAATGCGACCTGGGGTATAAGAGAGAAGGCAGCATGATGCGTCCGTCCGTTATATATGGATCGTTTAGAACTAACTTCTGGCAACAAAGAGAGTCTCTCTTCAGATAATGATACAGCTCTCTTATCAAGGTCAGATATCACGGTGGGGATTCCCGTGACGCGAATCCCCACCGTCTTGTGGCTAACTTATAAAAGGTTATATTTATAAATCTCAATCGGGGTTAATAGCTCCTGCGGGATACCTCCTGCCCTTCGGCGTCATACAGCGCAGCAGTATCGGGATCAGTATTATTCCAGATAGCCCTGCCATACCCGAAGCTAAAGCCGCCCCATTCAGGGTTAATCTCATTGGTGTATACCCGAATGCTCACACCTGGTGCCAGGATGTAAGAGGGGAAAGTAAAGGATGGATATCCCTCAGATATGTCTTTCAAAACCCAACCCGTTACGTCCTGTCCCTGCCCACCAAGATTGGTAATCTCCACATACTCATCGGACTCCACGCGGGGCACGACTCCATCATAGAAAATATCAGTTATCCGGACTAGCGGAGGGGAAGCGGCATTCTGATTCAAGGTAAAGGTGATAGTCATAGTGATTCCGTCAGCCTGAAAGTCATTACCAACATCATTCAGAGTAACCTTCATCTTGAAGTCCTTGGTCTCACCAGCTCCAATCCCGTCCAGCCCGGTGAGATCACTGTGCGCTACGTCATAGAGATCCTTCTGACCATTACCATTAACATCATTCACTAACACAAGTAGATCAGATGTCTCCCTGGTTAATGTATTGACCACTAACTCAGAGGCAAAATCATCAGCACTCTTGTTTATCTGCAACTTGGCATCCGTCGGCTCTACTCCATCATTCTCAACATAGGAAAAGCTGATATCCAGCGTTTCTCCATCTACCGTCCCTGCGTTCTTAAGCTCAATGACCTCAGGACCTGCACTGTCTCCAGGCTTCATGTTGGTGGCATCAAAGGTGGCTGTTACCCCATCAGCATTATTAGTCTTGAGATCCAGCGTGCCAGCAATAAAGTTATTATTAGCACTTGCCTCAGTGTCATTGAAGGCAGCAAATACCCCCCCACCCATCAGCGCCCCAACCAGCGCTATCGTCATTAC
>JAGHDJ010000040.1 GCA_021159955.1 Dehalococcoidia bacterium | reverse complement strand
GTTGAAGCCTTTACTGCTGAAGAGGCTAAGACGATGGAAGAGTTGGGCTTGCAGATTAGCTCTTCCTGGTTAAAAATAGGACTAAGAGATTATCAACCTATTGCCTTTAAAGCACTTGTTGAACATGAGATAATCAACATATTAGAGGATGGCAGATATTACCTCCCACGAGAGAGATATGATAGGTATATTACCCAGAAGGGCGGAGCCTAAATCACTGCGTTTGCGCAGGTTGGTGTAGCGGTTGATGTGCATCTGAGCGGTGAGTCGGGATATAAGAAAAAAACAATGCGGCAGATAAAAGTGGGCATCATCAATGTGAGTGGTTATGCAGGGGTGGAGTTAGCTCGACTGATTCACCAGCATGAGTATGCCGAGCTGTGTTGGGTGACCGGTCGCAGTATGGCGGGAAGGAAGGTGGGGGATATGTTTCCTCACCTTTTTGACATTAAACTTGCCATTGATGCTGAACCTGGCGACGCCGATGTGGTATTTTCTGCTTTGCCGCACAAGGCAAGTGCTGAGGTGGTGCTGCCCCTGGTACGTCGTGGTATCAGGACAATTGACATAAGTGCGGATTTCAGGTTGAAAAACAGCGAGGAGTACACTAAGTGGTATGGTGTAACTCACCTCTGTCCCGAACTGCTGCAGGAGGCTGTGTATGGGCTTCCTGAGCTACATCGAGCTCAGATTAAATCGGCTCACCTGGTCGCCAATCCTGGATGTTACCCTACGTCAGCGATATTGGCTCTGGCTCCGGCAGTTAAAGAAGGAATAATACAGCCTGATATAATCGTGGATTCTAAGTCCGGAGTGTCCGGAGCGGGGAGGTCTCTGAGTGTAGCTACTCATTACTCCGAGGAAAACGAGAGTGTTTCTGCATATGCGCTGGCGGGACACCGCCATTTACCTGAGATAGTTCAGGAATTGGAAACACAGAGTGGCGGTTCTTCCTTGTCGGTCACATTTATTCCACACCTTGTCCCTATGACTCGTGGTATTCTCAGCACGTGCTATGCCAGTTTGGTGGATGGCAGGGTAAAAGATGGTAAAACGATGGCAGAGCAGGTGAGGCAGGTATACAGCGATTTTTATAGAGAAGAACCTTTTGTCAGGGTAGTGGATGCTTCCCCAAAGACCAAATATACCTGGGGTTCCAACTTTTGTCTTGTTTATCCTACCGTAGATGACAGGACGAGGCGGCTTGTAGTGGTCAGCTGTATTGATAATCTGGTTAAGGGTGCTGCCGGACAGGCGATTCAGAATATGAATCTGATGTTTGGTTTTCCTGAGGACACTGGGCTTAATTCTCTCCCTATCTTCCCATAGATATTGCCCGCAGATTTTATCTCTGGTATACTCTCTGAATTGCCCCCATCGTCTAGAGGCCTAGGACGCTGGCCTTTCAAGCCGGTAACAGGGATTCGAATTCCCTTGGGGGCGCCATTTATCTTTTTAGCAGGGGGCTTTTGATAAGTGGTTTGTGATGGGTAACTTTACCTGTCTCCAGTCTAAATATGGCGTTTTGTGTTGTGCCGTTTTACTGGGGTTGCATAAGTGTATTGTTATAGTGTATAGTGAGTAGCTAGGTTTTAGTTTAGGTTATTACATGCTTTATTTTCCTATCTTCCATAAGTGTTGGATATCCGAGCTCTAGCTAAGATTATAAGAGAGGAGGATATCCAATGAGTTTCGAGGACAAGACTCTTCGATGCGAAGATTGTGGAGCAGATTTCACTTTCACCGCTGAGGAGCAGGAGTTTTTTGAATCCAAGGGCTATACTAATGAGCCGAAACGTTGTCTCTCATGCCGTCAGGCGAGAAAAGGGTCACGTTACGGTGGTGGTGGAGCACGCGAAATGTTTCCCGCGGTGTGTGCTGAGTGTGGCAGAGACTGTGAAGTTCCATTTCAGCCCCGTGGTGACAGGCCTGTTTACTGCAGTGACTGCTATCGCAAAATGAGACCTAGCAGGTAAACACTGCGGTTTCGATATAACATTAAGGACATATATGAGTTTGAAAATAGCTCAAGTATGTCCTTTTGTTTTCATCCCATCAATTTTGAAGTATTCCCGTATTGGTTCACATCCAGTATCTCATACTGGGTGGTTTCGGCGTTGTCTCTCAGCAGGTGGGGTAGTATCAGCTGTGCTTCCTTGTAGTAGGGGGTGGTGGTCAGGTGCGAGGGCTCAAATGCTTCCCTGTCTCTGTATTGCTCGTAGATGAAGAATTCGGACGGGTTTATTATCTTGCGGTGGACGACATATGTCAGCGTGTCATGCTCATTTCTGTGAACCTTGAATGCATTCTGGCACAATAACTGTCCCAGTTTGGCGCTTTCCCCAAAAGTTGCTCTCAAATTTGATGTAATCACTAACATAGCACCCTCCCCTTTTACAATTTGTATTGTCTGGCCAAGTGTATATCTATGCCATTTGTATTGTGATGTTAGAATATGGTCTCAGCTAATGTCGTACTTGCTCCTTGGGAAAGCGCAGTGCGATGAATGTGGCAACAGCCGTTGTTATTGCTACTAAGTATAAATTTGCTTCCTAGGAAACCTGTGCCAACTACTGCAGCAGTAGTTGCGCTTGAGGGATTGCTTCGCATACCAAAGCTGTAGATGGGTTTGATGGTAAGAGACGCTGCGCCAGCGTATAACAGGGAGGTGGGTGCGCAAACCTGCGTGTTTTTTCTCATAACCTATCGTGCCTCCGTATAGCAGCTACTATAGAATACGGAGCACAGGTATCTAACTCAACCCATAGTGTGAGCCGCCCTCCCTCCATTGGGAGACTCCTGCGT
>JAGHDJ010000097.1 GCA_021159955.1 Dehalococcoidia bacterium | reverse complement strand
TATATTTCCCCCCTCGTACGCCCCGGACAGTGTGAAATTCCAGGGTTTCAAGCCCACTCTTTATAGTCAATCCCTGCGGGTCATTTACTGTAGGTTTCAGTGTGATGTATATTTTTGCCAGATACATATTGTTTTCTCCTTATGCCCTATGAGGGAGTTTTAATTCTCGCCCGATGACATTGATTTTTAGCAGTTGATGAACTTTTCCGTTAGTTGAGAGTAAACTTCTTTGTACTTTCTTGTCATCTTATCAACCAATTCTTCTGGGAGTTGTGGTGCTGGCGGCTCTTTATTCCATCCGGACCCAGTTAGCCAATCCCTTAATATCTGCTTGTCAAAGCTGGGCTGAGATTTTCCTGCACGGTATGTGCTTGCGTCCCAGAAGCGGCTGGAATCCGGAGTGAGCAATTCATCAATAATTACCAGTTTGTCGTCTATAATGCCAAACTCGATTTTGGTATCAGCAATGATGATGCCTTGAGAGCGGGCATATTTCTCAGCAAATTGATAAATGGATAGAGTCATTTCCTTGAGTTCGTTAGCCTGTTTTTCTCCCACTATTTCTATCAATTCTTCCATTGATATGTTTAAATCATGTCCTTCGTCTGCTTTGGTGCTGGGTGTGAATACAGGTTGAGGTAGTTGTTCACACTGTTCTAGTCCCGGTGGTAAAGATAGACCTGAAACAGAACCTTTTTGTGAATATTCTTCCCAAGCGGATCCGGCGAGATATCCTCGTGCGATACATTCAATTGATATTCGCTCCGCTTTTTTTGCCAGTATAGAGCGTCCCAGAATGTAGTCGGGGCAGGGGTATTTTTTGTCGGGGTAGATTTCATTGAGAAATTCAGTGTCATTTATGCACGCTATCAGGTGATTCGGGATGATGTGTGCGGTCTTTTCGAACCAAAATGCCGAAATTTGAGTGAGTACCTTGCCTTTACATGGAATACCTGTGGGCATCACTGAGTCAAATGCCGAAATTCTATCGGTAGCTACTATGAGAAGCTCATTACCTAACTTGTAGATATCGCGCACTTTCCCCTGGCGAAAAGGAGGGAAGGGGAGGTTCGTTTCTTGTAATACAGTCATATTGCACCTGACCTCTGACTGATTGTCAGTCTCACTATTTGAATTTTATACGGTTCTCGGAGCTAGGCTGTTGATTTTGTCTTGCGTGTTCTTACGAGTTGGTTTGTTTAATCCCAACTTATCGAAGACGTAATCTACGTGTTTAAGGTAATAACTATAGTCAAAGAGTGCTGCCAGTTCATCCTGTGGCAGTTCGCTTGTGACGTCTGCATCAGCCTGTAGCAGCTCAAGGAAGTCGAGACCCTCTTCCCATGACTTCATTGCATTGCGTTGCACCAGTTTATATGCACTCTGTCTGCTTAGCCCCTTATCTATGAGCGCTAGTAGTATGCGCTGGGAGAATAGCAACCCGTGGGTTATCTCCATATTCTCTTTCATGCGGTCCGTGTGGACTGTCAGGTTTTTTACGATGGGGGTAAATAAAGAGAAGGCATAGTCTAGTAACATGCAGGAATCTGGCAGGGTGATACGTTCTGTGGATGAGTGACTGATATCTCTCTCGTGCCAGAGTGCTACATTTTCCATAGCGGTAACGGAGTATCCTCTGACTAATCGAGCCAATCCGCAGATGCGTTCGCACAATTCAGGATTGCGTTTGTGTGGCATTGATGAGGATCCTGTTTGACCACGTGCAAACGGTTCTTCTGCTTCCTGTACTTCTGTTCGCTGCAAATGCCTTATTTCGGTGGCAAATTTCTCCAGTGAACTGGAAAGTATTGCCAGCGTAGCTATGAATTGGGCGTGTCTGTCTCGTTGTATAATCTGATTTGATATTGAGGCAGGGGTGAGACCCAGTTTGGAACATACAATCTGCTCTATTTCTGGTGGTATTGTGGCATATGTCCCCACTGCGCCTGATATTTTCCCCACAGCGATATTTGCTCTGGCTTCATTCAGGCGATGCGCATGCCTTTTCATTTCCTCGACCCAGATAGCGAGCTTCAGTCCGAACGTGGTGGGTTCAGCATGTATCCCGTGGGTGCGTCCCATCATTATGGTGTATTTGTGTTCAACAGCTTTTTCTTCTAATACTGTAATGAGTTCTGCCGCATGCTGTATCAGTATGTCTGATGCCTCTACTAACTGCAGGCTGAGTGCGGTATCCATAACATCAGATGAGGTTAATCCGAGGTGTATAAATCGGGATTCCTCTCCCAGACTCTCCGATACAGCTCCTGTAAAGGCAGTTACATCGTGGTGGGTTTCCTGCAGTATTTCGCCTATTCTCTCCAGCTCAAAGTGAGCCTTTTCAATTTTGGCGACATCTTCTTTGGAGATGATGCCAAGTTCAGCCCATGCCTGGCAGGATGCGATTTCGATCTGTAACCACTTATCAAATTTACCCTGGTCTGACCATATCTTCTTCATTTGAGGCCTGGAATAACGTTCAATCATTGGATTGTAAAATCCACCTCCTTGGATTTATTGAGAGAAATAAAATATGCTTTAAAATTGAATTATTCATTTATCGTGTGCTAAAGAAGTACAGGGTGTTATCTTTTTAATTGCTGGCGGTAATTATCATAAGCTTTTTTGATTTTATCATATTTTAATCCCAGAATTTCGGCGGCAAAAAGAGCTGCATTGCGAGCACCAGTTTTGTCGAGTGGCATACATGCTATGGGTATACCGCCCGGCATTCTGAGTATGGAAAGTTGGGCGTCAATTCCCCGCAGTTCTTCATCTGCTATTGGTATTCCGATGACTGGCAGAGTGGTCCACCCCGCGAGAGCACCTGGTAAATGAGCTGCTCTGCCTGCTCCCGCAATGATGACCTCTAACCCTCTATCTCTGGCGGTTAGTCCATACTCTCTGACTTTATCAGGGTTGCGATGGGCAGAGATAACAGAGACCTCATATTCGACACCGAGTCTATCCAATGTATCTTGTGCAGACTTCATTATATCGGCGTCGGAGTTGCTTCCCATAATTATTCCTACCAGTGGCATGTAACTCTCTCCTGAAGCAATACTTTTTAATACTCTCTGAAATTGTTCACCTGACTTCCCTGGCTGCAATGTCCTTACGGTATTGCTTGCCCTGAAAATCAATGTGAGGGATGTTCTTATAAACCTTTGTTCTAGCTTCGGCGATGTCTTTTCCCATTGCCGTTACTGTTAATACGCGCCCGCCTGAGGTTACAACCTGTCCTTTTTTTAATTTAGTCCCGGCGTGAAATACGATGATGTCATTATCGACCTTATCCAGTCCGCTGACAGGGAAGTCGGATTTGTATTTATTGGGGTATCCTCCGGAAGCCATAACAACCCCCACACAGGCATTATCACTCCATTCAATGTTTACTTTGTCCAGAGTGCCATCATTTATCGCCAGCAGTATGTCTACCAGCGGGGTGTTCAGCCGTCGCAGAACCACCTGTGTTTCAGGGTCGCCAAAGCGCACATTGAATTCCAGCACCTTTGGTCCATCAGCGGTGAGCATCAGTCCGGCGTAAAGTACCCCTTTGTATGATATACCTTCTTGAGCTAGTGCTTGTATCGTTGGTTTCAGTATAGTTTCTACCGTTAGGTCCAGCAGGCTTCGGTCAAAAAATCCAGGAGGGCTATAAGTGCCCATCCCTCCGGTGTTTGCTCCCATATCGTTATCTAAAGCTCTCTTATAATCACATGCTGGTACCATTGGGATTATCGTTTTACCGTCGGTAAAGGCGATGAGGCTCACCTCTTTTCCGAAGAGACATTCCTCAATGAGTATCTTGTCTCCGGCGGAGCCTAACTTTTTCCCCACCATGATGTCGGAGAGGGAGGATAGAGCTTCTTTCATGGATTGGGCTATTATTACCCCTTTCCCCGCTGCTAACCCATTTGCTTTGATAACTACAGGTATCTCTTGCTTGATGAGATATTCTTGCGCTTCTGCAAACGAGGAGAAAGTGACACCCTTAGCGCAGGGGATGCAGTGTTTCCTCATCAGTCTTTTAGCGAAGTCTTTGCTTGATTCCATTTGCGCTGCTGCCCGACTGGGGCCGGATATTGACAGTCCTCTCTCTTGAAATAGATCGGCGATCCCCATGGCAAGTGGTATTTCTGGTCCCACTATTGTCAGGTCAATAGAGAGTTCTTCCGCGGCGTCAGCCAGTGCTTCTATATCTGATGCGGAAATATTAAGATTGTGGGCGATAGCCTGAGTTCCAGCATTTCCAGGTGCAACATATATCTTATCTACTTTAGGACTCTGGAGGAGCTGCCAAACCAGTGAATGTTCTCTTGCTCCGCCACCTATGACCAGTAATCTCAAAGCTTTTCCCCTGTTTTAAATATCATATGATATTTAAGGAGTCTTTTTCTTAAACTTCTCTGCCTGCTGTGTATCCATCTCCTGGATTATTTTCATGAGTTCGGCAACGTGTTCTTTTTCATCTGCCATTATATGTTCCAGAACCTTTGCTGCCTCGTCGGACTCAATGTCATCGAGGTGATCTTGATACTGGTTGATTGCTTCCAGTTCCCCGATTAAATCTTCTCTCAGTAGTTGGATGTCTATTTCTTTTCCTGTCGCCATTATTTTACATAACTCCCTTCTGAAATTCTTATTCCCATTCTATGGTTGCTGGTGGTTTGGATGAAATATCGTATACGACTCTGTTTATTGCGGGCACTTCGTTGACGATGCGCTTTGATATGCGTGCCAGCAGGTCATAAGGGAGTCGTGCCCAATCGGCGGTCATTGCGTCATCTGATGTTACTGCTCGTATTGCTGCCATGTATCCATATGTTCTGTAGTCTCCCATTACGCCTACACTCTTAACGTCGGTAAGAATAGCAAAACTTTGCCATAGATCCTGGTATAACTTAGCCTTTTTGATTTCATTCATCACTATCCAGTCGGCGGCGCGCAATATCTCCAGGCGTTCCTGTGTTACTTCTCCGATGATGCGAATAGATAGTCCCGGACCAGGGAATGGCTGTCGCCAGACTACTTCTTCGGGCAAGCCAAGCTGCAGTCCCACTTCACGAACCTCATCTTTGAAAAGATAGCGCAGCGGCTCAATGAGGGTGAAGGTCATATCACTTGGCAGGCAGCCAACGTTGTGGTGACTTTTTATTTTGGCGGATACTTTGTTGCCCGCTTTGGCGCTCTCAATTACGTCAGGATAGACAGTGCCCTGAGTCCGGAATTCTACGAGCCAAGCCTTAGTGCCGACTTAGGCCC
>JAGHDJ010000049.1 GCA_021159955.1 Dehalococcoidia bacterium | reverse complement strand
CCATAACATTCTCCACTATTAAGGAGGTCAAAATGAGCTGGTTGGACATCGTAATCATAGTCGTCGGACTGGGATTAGCCATACTGGGATTATCTAAGGGTCTCATAAGAATGGCGTTCTCCGTCATTGGATTGATAGGAGGCATAACACTGGCGGGAATATACTACGAGTCTCTTGCCGAGATCCTTTCATCCAGTGGAGACAGTTGGGCTGGGATTGCCGCCTTTGCCATCATCGTCATAGTAACTATGATAGTGGCTAACCTGGTAGGCACTTTGGTAAAAAAGGCTACCAATCTGTTATTGTTGGGATGGATAGATCGCGCGCTTGGATTCATTCTCGGAGCCATAGGTGGGGGAATGTTCTGCGCCGCAGTGCTCTCTATCGTGAGTAAATACTTCCCCGGATGGGGTCAGGATGTGGTCGCACAATCCACTATGGCAGGCTTGGTAATGGAAAGGTTTCCCCTGCTGTTGGGGTTGCTGCCGGATGAATTCAACTTCATCAGCGACTTCTTTCAGGCATAAGTTGCTATCAAATAAGACAACGGAGATATTTCCTTAATTCTGTACCAATATCGGGGTCTTTCAATCCCAGTGACACAGACGCCTTAAGCATCCCCTGGGGTGTCCCTGTATCGTATCGCACCCCCTCAAACTCACAGGCATACATCGGCTGCTCTTTTAATAACCGCTTCAAGCCGTCGGTCAATTGAATCTCGCCAACAGCCCCCGAGTGAGTCTTGTGCAGTGCATCAAATATCTGCGGATTAATGATATATCTCCCCACTATCCCCAGGTCTGAGGGAGCATCCTGCGGTTTTGGCTTCTCCACCATATCCAGAATACGATAAACATTCTGAGACACCTTTTCCGCCTTGATAACTCCATAACCACTGATGTTCTCTTTGCTAACCCGTTCAACGGCAATAACGCTGCCACCGTATTGGTGATATACCTCCAGCATCTGCTTCAATGCAGGAACTTCAGCATCTATCACGTCATCAGGTAAAATGACGGCAAAAGGCTCATCGCCAACAACATTCTCTGCCATCAAAACAGCATGCCCTAACCCCAGTTGCTCCTTCTGGTAAACATAACGAATGTCAGCTAACTCAGGGATGAGGCGCACCTGCTCCAGTAATCTCATCTTCCCCTTCTGCTCCAGCACCCGCTCCAACTCAGGCGAACGGCTAAAATGCTCCCTGATAGCCTCTTTTCCCACCGCCGTTACCGCAACGACCTGCTCAATACCAGACGTCATTGCCTCTTCCACCGCATATTGAATAAGAGGTTTACCCACCAGAGGGAGCATCTCCTTAGGCACTGCCTTAGTTGCAGGCAGAAACCTCGTTCCCCACCCCGCTGCCGGAATTACTACTTTGCGAATTTTCAAATCACCTGCCTCCTCTCCACACTGTCATTCATTTTACATCGGCAATGTCCCTCGGGGCAACTTTCCTATGTCCAAAAACTCAGGATATTCTTGGGAATGCCCTATATTGATTGCACCTCTGACAATATTTTGATAGTTGCGACACAGCCTGATTGACAGGGGAAAATGGCTCGCAACGATGGTAGCGTGAGGCTTCAGCCTCGCTTAAGACGACCCTAAAGGGTCGCGCTACATGCTCATGGTGGAAGATAGCGGGAAAAGTGAGGAAGGGCACTCTCGTCGAGGGAGAAGGGAGAGGTTGACGTGTCGCTATGGACATCTCCGATGATTCTTCCAGGGAAGGACTTATCGGAGTCCCGATAGAATCGGGACGCAATGACAATAGGGTGAGGGCTCTTGTTATTCACCTTTAACGTCAATCCATAGGTGTGGCGGGTCTTCAAAGTAGGGCTGTCCATCTTTATAAAGAATGAAGTTTACCTTCTGGTTATCGCCGATGTGCTGGGGGGCAAACCCTATCTCCTGTTCCCATTTCTCCTCGTGCGTCAGCGTTATCGGTCCTATGCTATTCAGCCATTCCCCATCCAGCCACACCTTTGCTCTCTCCCCGTCTATGGTGATTTCTATCTGGTAGGTTGCCTCTTCCTGTTCATGATTCACTATCCCCAGTATTAGTCTTCCCCTATCTTCAGTAGCCTCTCGAACTTCATCCTGACTATATTCATACCTGACGAGATTCATCTTGCCATCGTCCATCACAAATTCCGATGGGTATCCCTCTGCCTTGCCCTCGGTTCCTAGCAGGTAGAACTCAGTGAACTTCTCCTCAACGGGATTTTCTATGGTATAAAACAGGGCTGCGACAGCCGCCATCACCGCTACTATCAGCACGATAGACAGGAGCCTGTTGCGCATCTTGTTGTCCTGTGTATCGGAAGTCATATTTGCGTGCTCTTACCTCTTATTACCCTCTAGTTTCAGGGCAGTAATGGATTAAATATACAGGACGATGTAAAGTAAAGCAAAGGTGATATTTTTGCCCTTACTGCTCTTGCGGGCTATAATACTTGTCATAATTCTGAATTCTAATACTGTGTGTGGAGAGTGTGTTCTTTGAGCGAGAGTAGTTTACAGACATTGGAGAGAAAGCTCACCGTTAAATCTGCCCGTATCGGGATAGTTGGTCTGGGCTATGTTGGCT
>JAGHDJ010000081.1 GCA_021159955.1 Dehalococcoidia bacterium | reverse complement strand
GTCCTGTGGTAGCGCTCCACGGTGACTATGACCCGCATCCGCCAGAGGGGATTAAGAAGCCCCTGTCTGCTGTCTTAAAAAACTTTCGCTTTATCCTGCTAAAAAACTGTGGGCATCTACCCTGGATTGAGAGGGATGCGAGGGAGGAATTCTATAAAATCCTTAGGGAAGAACTGTGTTAAGGGAAATGATTGTGTTGTGTCTTGTAGATTATATCTTTAAGGATGAGGAAATATATGAAGTCGTATGATGTGGCAGTAGTAGGGAGTGGTCCTGCAGGCAGTTTTACTGCCTGCCAGCTGGCTTCTCGCGGATATGATGTTCTTGTCCTTGAATCAAGGAATAGTGTTGGGGAAAAGGGCTGCTGCACCGGTATCGTTGGCAGAGAGTGTTTTGAGCGCTTCTCCTGCGATGATAAAGTTGTCCTCAGGGAAGCAAAGTCCGCCAGGATATTCTCTCCCTCAGGCAAATCCATAAGGGTAGAGAGGGATGAAGTTCAGGCGTATATCGTGGACCGTCCTGCCTTTGATCGTGCCATGGCGCAGAGGGCGCAAAAGTCTGGTGCTTGCTATTCTCTGGGATGTCTGGTCAAGGATGTAACTTACAATGCTGACGGAGTCATAATACATACTGAGCGTGGTGGTTGTCGGGAAAATATTGGTGCTAAGGTAGTGGTGCTTGCCACAGGGTTCGGCTCAGGTCTCCCTGCCAGGATGGGATTGGGTAAGGTCGGCGATTTTGTCATTGGGGCTCAGGCTGAAGTAAGAGTGGATGGGCTTGATGAAGTAGAGGTTTATGCTGGCAAGAAACTTGCACAGGGATTCTTTGCCTGGTTTGTCCCTCTGGTTGGAAATAGGGCACTGGCAGGACTCTTTTCTGTCAGTCAACAGGAGCAGCAGCTAAAGCAATTCATCTCTAAGCTAGTCCTTGAGGGAAGAATTACCTCTGATGAATACCATATAAACTATGGTGGTGTTCCTCTTAAACCTCTATCTCGGACGTCTGCGGAGAGGGTGGTGGTTGTGGGAGATGCTGCAGGACAGGTTAAACCTCTCACCTGTGGGGGGATATATTACGGATTGCTCTGTGCTGAGATGGCTTCGAATGTTATCCATAAAGCATTTGAGAAGGGTGATTTTTCGGCGAACGCGCTGGCTGAATATGAGAAAAGATGGCAGAAATTATTGTCGCGTGAGTTGAAAATCGGCTACTGGGCATACAGGCTTTACGGTCAATTCAGCGACTCCATAACAGAGCGTCTGTTTGACATAATAAAATCTAATGGCATTGATAAAGACCTGGCAGAAGATAGCAGTCTTTCATTTGACTGGCACGCCGATTTTATTCTGGCAGTTTTGAAACACCATGCCCTGAAGGGCATCTTTCTGGGTATGAAGAGTTGGTCTCCCTGGGGGAGGTGAGTCTTTAGTTCTTGCTTTGCCTTATTAATTTCCACGTGATGGTTTCACAGAGGATAGCTATATCTTCGGCACTGAGGTAATCGGAGATACTGTAGTCGAATAGGAGGTTACCTTCAGGAGGAAATTCGTTGTCGCCTTGCCACAGAACTATGGTAACTGGCGTATGCACAAAAGCATTAATTGTTACTGACACATCTCCGTAGGTTGACTGCCGTCCCCCCAGTTTTTTAGTGGCATCTATCAGAAGTTCTGGATTTTCCCCGAAGTGAGAGATAAGCGGACTTATAGTTCTTTTAACGAATACTGGGAAGTAAAAGCTGCCGCCTGACAGTTCCCTGAAGGTGATTGGTTTGTTGTCGAAGTGGGCGACCTTTGCTGAAGTGAAGTAGTGCATTATCAAGAGCTGTTCTTTCATTTCGACATCTTCATCACTGTCTAGAAGCGAAATCTCGGCATTGTGAAGGGTGAGTTTGTATAGCCTGTTCAGGTAACTGATAAAGATTGCTTTTTGCGACTCTTCTACCCTATATTGTGCCCCGCTGTTTCTGCACTGGCGCTCTATATCAGCGTCATCCATTTCAACTATCTGCTTACGGACGAGACGGGAGGCAGCTTTTTGCCCGTAATTTTCCTTCTTTTGCTCAGGCAATGGTAAATCCTTCTTACGTCTGACTGGTTATGATTGTTGTGCTTTCCATGCGTTTAGATATGGAGTTATGTTAGTCGCCTCTCTTGGACCAATCTGTATCTCCCATCCGGGCAACTCTTCTTCCAGACTGCCGCTTTCTACTGCAACATAACCCGGAATTATCAATTTGCGGTGGTTAACCATATCTGCCACGCCGCTCTTTTTGATAAAGAGGCCAATGACATCAGCGACGAATTTTCCTGCTGCCCATGCTGTTAGAACCGATAGTCCCTCGGTGTCTATTATCAGCAGTCTGCATGGAATCTTACTGGCTTCAATCTCGCCTGAGACAATGAAGTAAGTGAGCGAGAAATTGGTGGTGATGAGTATTGGCGAGTTCTCATCGGGTTCACCAATATCGTAAATCCCCTCAGTGACTGCCAGCGGACTCTGTGGGTCGGTGTAGATATTCATTCTCTCTACCAGTAGGGGAAAGAGACTCTCTCCCCTGAGGTCCGAGAGAACAACGATGCCCGCGTATTTGGCTATGAATATAGAGGCAAACAATGCTTCTTTCATTGGATTGTCAGTCATCTCGCAGGGGAAGGTGATGGTGGGGAAACCCAGAGGGCGAAATTTCTTCTCCAGGGCTGTCCTTCTGATATTTATCTGGTCGCTAAACGCTTGCTTCATTGTGCGTGAGCCTGAGTCCAGAACCAGGTTCTTTACTCCTGCCCCTGTTAGCTTATTAGAAAGATTGACCAGCTCTTCTAAATTGGATGCCTTGACCCCTATGGGACATTTGTATTTCTCGGCAATGGCGGCAAACTGTTCCAGGTTGTCTTTATTCGAGCCATATATCAGTGGTTTCCCGTCGGCGCAGGATTTTAGCCCTGCGATTATCACGTCGGGATTGTCGCTTATCAAAATAATGGCGCAATCGCAATTATTATTAACCTTGCTGACTAAAGCTTCAAACTTGGTGGCATCACCGGAATCACATTTTATTGCCACCAGTTCGGGTCGAAGAGTGAGACCTACCCTCTCGTACCGGAGTTTCCCATATCTTTCCAGCTTGCCGTCAACTTCTGCTTCGTCGGCGGTATCGCTGATAAGGACTGCTATTCCGGGTGGATTATACAATCTCTTGTCGTGTCGAAATGAAACGGTTTCGCCACCGATTTTTAAGGCATTATCTCCTGCACCGATGGTAACTACCCCGATAGGTGGGGCTGATGCCTCTTTCAGCATGGTTTTTGCTTCCTCTGAGACATACGGACAGGCGCTTAAATCTGCCTTTCCGGAAGCCAGCTTCATAGCGAAGGCGAGGCAGGTCGGAACCCCGCACTCTCCGCAGTTGGTCTTAGGGAGCGACTTAAATATTTGTATTCCTGTGAGTGCCATGGTTGCTGATGCCTCTTTACAGTATTGAGTCCATTGTCAATGCAGGATGACCTTTTTCCTGCAGGAAGGGAAGTATTTCCTCTTCGGTAGAGCCTATCGTTTCGTCGGCAATCATATCGGGAAAGTCAGAGATGCCAATTTCCTCTGCTCTATGCTTAAGACGGTCTGAGATTTCATCCTTTAGCATTTTGGGCATCCAGACGAGTCTTTGTAGTCCACCGTCTGCGGAGATGAATTTTTTCTGGGTGATAGCGTATTTGCCGTGTCCCAGAAATCCAGGGGTAACTATTCCTCCTCCGATAGTGCCAGCCAGCGTGGTAAAAGCCATCCCGCAGGGCGTCAACTCGGTGTATTCTCGAATTTACGCTCATTATGCCGTTGCATATGGGTAGAATGGCAGCGACGCACTCAAAACAGCCGCAACTTGTTAGCGGGTCATTCATTATGCTATAGAGATTGCAGCGCTCTATGCTTTGGTGGGAGGTCTTGAAAAGGAATTCGTTTACTCCCTTCCATTGTCCCAGTTTAAGGTCAATTGGTTCTCCCTTCTCCACTGGTTGGTTGGGTCCGGTGGGATTTATCTCATAGGAGACCTTGCAGTCCAGCCAGTTATAGGCGCCACAGAGTGCGGATCTCTCTGGTGTTATGATGCAAACGTGGTTCGGGGCAAAGGATTGACATAGGGTGCAGGAATAGTATGTTTCGGTAGCCTCGTCCGTCATCCCTTCAATACGCGCATCCCGATTAGCGTATGCTGCCTTTGCCAACTCTGATATCCTGATAACATCGTCCTTGTTGGTGTAAATCTTCATCTGTAACTTATCGAATATCTGGCCGAAATCCTGGTGCAGCTTGGCATGGAGAAGTGATCCCAGATGAGATAACCTGAAACCCTTTTCTGCTGCAGATTTGCTAATGCGCAACCATGATATGTCTCTTTGTCCGATGTGCATCAACCCTTGAGTGTAGTTTATCAAGTGGTGAATCTGTCTCTCCAGGATTGGTTCGTAATCCTTTTCCATCTGTTTTCCTGCAACCTCAACTACTATGGCTAGAGGCAATTGCATACTCTTCCCCGTGTCGGTTATCTCGGGTCCAATAACCGCTATCTTCCCATCATCCACCTCGTTCATCTGTTTGATGGTAACCCACTCTACCATTGGTGTTCTGCCGCCCCCGCTCTCCATGCAGATATCCTCTCCGCGGATTCTCTCGCCCTCAAATGCGGGACTATATGCTACCGGTATGGGAATCTCTGTAATGGCAATCTTCAGCCCTCGAACGTCTATCGCTTTTGCTACTATTTTATCGTGGGAGATGCCTGCCGCTATCTTTTCTCCGAGGTCACTATTGTCGGGTAAACTTACAGGCAGACGCATGTCGGCAATGGTGGGGAATCCATAATTCAGACAGCCTACTACATTGGCATACCATTCATCAGTGGGATTACCCAGTGAAATGATAAAGGCATTGACGCGTTCCTGATTAAATTTGACAATGTTGGCAGTATCCCCCGGCCTGATTCCGCCAAAGGATAGGGCAACTTTGGTGGTGAAGCCGGCAGCGAATGCAATTGCAGAAGTGTCTGGTCCCAGAGGTATCAGTCGAACTGGCCATCCAATCTCTAACCCCGCTGCTATTAGCTGCTCTGAGAATGTTATTCCATTACTTTTGCCAGTCATAAATACATAGATATTCTTCCGTTGGAGTTCCAGAGCGATTTTGGCTGCTATCTCGCTGCTGGGAGCGGCGCCGAGGATAACGGCAAATCCTGATGCGGTTCCATCAACAAATTCAACGCCTCTCTTACGCAGTATAACGT
>JAGHDJ010000142.1 GCA_021159955.1 Dehalococcoidia bacterium | reverse complement strand
AGGCAAGAGGGAGATAGATGTCTTCGTTGTGGGTGTGCAGAGAAACCTTGTTAATGCTGTAATTGATACACTGAAGCAAGCGGGTATAAAGCCCTATATTATGGGGCTGAGACCTCTGTCATTGGCGAGGGCGGCTAACTGTGGCAATGCCTTGATAGTGGACTTGGAGCCCGGGCATTTTGATATCATTCTGGTGGCTGGTGGTGTTCCTGCTATCATACATACGGTTACTCCGAGGAGCGAACTGGCGACTCTGGAAGATAATATTAGAGGGCTGACGAATGAGTTGACAAAAGCGATGGACTTTTATAACAACGGGCATCCTGAAGAGCCCGTCAAGTCCACGACGCCGTTGTTTCTCACCGGTGAGTTGTCAACTGATGATATTGCTACTGAGCTTATTCGGACTGAGACAGGGTATCCACTTGAGACCTTGAAAGCACCGTTGCTGTTCCCTGACCAATTTCCCGCTGCCTTATATGCGGCAAATATGGGACTCGTTCTCAAAAAGGTGCCGTGTAGAGATGCTTCTCAAAGGGATGCGATTTCTTTTTGTAACGTAAACATCAACGTATTGGATGACAGGAGTGAGGCTCAAACGCGCCAGGTATCGACACGGAGTGCGCTGCTGGTTACAATTTTGATAATTGCTGTTGTGTGCGTATTTCCGTTGCGCCAGAAAAACAGTGATGCTTTTGTTGAAGTTGTACGGTTACAAACTGAATTTGGTGCGGCTGCTCGTAATCTGCGTCAAGCTCGCTCTGCTGTTGCCGAAGCAGAGCAAGTCGAGAATACCATAGAGGAAATATTGAGTGATGTAGAGATGATAGAGATTGAGCATCAGGATATTCTGGGTGGGGGGAAGGATTTTTCCAGTAACCTGCAGTTAGTTTCCGATATCCTTACACCCGGGGCGCAATTGGTCTCTATGGAGATGGACACTGAGCAGATTGTGGTGGAGGGAGAGACGGATAGTCCTGTCTCCGTTGTTAATTATGCGGCGGCACTGGGGGCGCGAGAGGAGTTCTCAGAAGTTCGCATTGATACTATGGAGTTCAGTCAGAGTGATGAAGATGAAGGCGCCGAACTTGCAGACAAAAGGATATCATTCAAAATTATCATTGATAAGCATATCTAGTATATGAACGCGTCATTTTTTCTGCTGGGGCTTGCTGTCGGGAGTTTTTTAAACGTTTGTGCTGACAGGCTGCCTCGCAGGCAGTCGTTAATTCGTCCCCCATCTCATTGTGATGTCTGCCAGCACAGACTTTGTCCGTTAGACTTGATTCCCCTGCTGAGTTACCTGTATCTGAAGGGCAAATGCCGCTATTGCGGAGCGCCGATTAGTTATAGGATGCCGGTGGTTGAAGCGGCGACTGGGATTACCTTTGTAGTCCTCTGGAGTCGGCTTGGCTTCTCTGTTGAGTTGCCGCTGGCAATGCTCTTCGCCTGCCTTTTTATAATCATCATTGTCATTGACATCGAACATCATCTGATTTTTAATCGCGTAATTTATCCTGCGATTGGGCTTGCCTTTCTGCTGCCGCTCTTGAGTGCTAACTATGAAATAACGTCGGCAGTCCTGGGTGGTGTAACCGGTGCTGGAATTTTATTCATTCTGGTGCTTATCTTTCCCGCTGGCATAGGTATGGGGGATGTTAAACTTGCCGCCCTCGTTGGCTTACTGATTGGATTCCCTGAGATATTCATTGCCTTATTTGTTGCTTCCTTGGTAGGGGGAGTTGTTGCTGTCGGACTGCTTCTGTTTAAGGTGAAGGGGAGGAAAGATGCGGTTCCCTTTGCCCCCTTCCTGATTGCCGGATTCACTGTGGCAGTGCTCTATTATAATGAAATTCTGGGGTTTCTGGTTAACGTGGTTTAAGAATGTCCACAGTGCAGGGGGTCCCCTGACAAAGCGTGGAAGCAATCCTGCTTGAAAAGTCAGGTGTGCCCTGTTATTATTTTCTTGCTACTATTTTAGTGGGTCGTTAGCTCAGTTGGTTAGAGCACCTGACTTTTAATCAGGGTGTCGTGGGTTCGAATCCCACACGACCCACCATGAGTCATTTTTTACAGAACTCTTTCAATCATCCTCGTTTCTATGCTGTCCCTGAATCATTGAAACTGTAACCTTGATGAACTATAATTTGGGTTGTGCAAAGGGGATGCAGGCACTGGATATTAACCTGCCTGAACGAGGTTCAGATTGAGGTTTTTATAGATTAGCACGATTTGTTGGTTGGGAGAGAGGAACACTGATTATGAGTGATGTTTTGGATGAAGCACAGGCATTGATTCAGTGTAAGTCCTGTCCATGGTATAAACATTGTGTTCAGCCGATACGGGTGACTGAAGAAGACTTAAAGAGGCAGATGGAGTCTTCAATGTCTCCTGGTAGCTCAATCCCAGGGGCCCCATACGGCGATGACGTTTCACAATTTTTATCAGGAATGGCAACCGCAGCTCAAAACTCGCTTCTTGAAGGCTGCCCGGTATTCATTGATAGACTTCGGGCAAATCCAAAACTCGCAGAGAGGATAAGGAAGATGATGCAGGAGTGGTCGAGGGAGAGCGAGAAACAGCGAGGTGAGGGCGAGCAGGGTCTGTAAATGCGTATTGGGCTGCTGGCAGATACACATGTTCCCTATGATGT
>JAGHDJ010000151.1 GCA_021159955.1 Dehalococcoidia bacterium | reverse complement strand
TTCGCCGGTATAGCGGTCATCAACATCGTTGAAGGATAACTGGCGGTCCCGCCGGGAACATATATTCCCACACGCTTCAAGGTGCGTACTATCTGTCCCAGTCCACCATCCCTGAAGCTTTGAACTCCATTACCCTTAGAAATAATCTGGAAGGAACATATTCTCTCTGCCGCCAACTCCAGAGCAGAAACCAGTTCGGGGGCAGCGCCGGCGCAAGCTTCTTCAATTTCCGACTCAGATACCTCAAACCTCTCCAGATCCACCCCATTGAATTTCCTGCTATACTCTAAAAGAGCAGCATCTCCCCTATCACGCACCTGGTCAATAACCCCTTTAACCACCTGCTCGGAGGGATTATCATAATACTCAGCAGAAAGACGCTTTGACACAAATTTTCTGGCAGCCTCAGTGCCCCTTATTATTCTCAAAATCCAACCCCCATCATCGGTAGATGCACTACCTCAAGCATACAACATTATCTTACATTATGTAAAGAATGTCGAATCGCTTCAACAACAGAATCGGCTTTATCAACTTTATTACATTCAGCCAGACTGTCAACATTGCCAATAAGACAGGCCGAGGATTCAAACAGGGTATCTATAATCTTAAGATTATGCCTGGCTATAGTGCGCCCGGTCTCGGTGTTCTCAATAAGCAAATCGGCATCCTCGGGCAGAAAAGCTTCACTTGCTCCCCAGCTGGGAATCATCCTGTATGGTGAAAGACGCTTGTCGCCGGCATACCTATCGGCAATAGCAACATATTCCGATACCACCCTGATAGAGGGCAGCTCGCCATCCCGCAGCAATTTTCTCAATTCGTTTGCGTTGCTGACAGGCACATCTCTCGCAACAACAGCAACAATCCTCACCTTACCAAAACCGAGATTGAGGATTTCCTTCACCGGACTGGATGGGAAACGGTAGCGATGCTCACGCAACCAGTCCGTCCCGGTGATAGCCATATCAAAGTTGCCATTAGCCACCTGTAACGGCATATCCTGTGGCCTGATTACCTTAACATCCAGATAGTCAATACCTATATCAGGTCTTACCATACCCGCAGTGTATTCCCTCACATCAAAGCCTGCTCTTTCCAGGAGCTCCACAGTCGGTTTCTGCTGGTGTCCATCGGGAAGAGCAAGGCGCACCACTCCGGAATCGGAACGGAGGGGAACAGAAACAGGAAAGTGCGATGAGTCAGACACAGCCTCTAATCCATCTTCACCGTTCCTGGACACACCAACCGTATCACCGTCGGAGAACAAGTTAAGTAACGGACTTACATCCTTCCGTTCCCAGCTATCCCGATTGGCTATCAGGCAGGCGCCGGAGGAAAGCACATGCACCAGAGAGATTAACCCACTATCCAATAACCCACCTTTTGCTGGCGAGCATGAAACCAGCACTGCTTCGGCATTCTCAGGGGGATAAGACTCCGCTGCTCCCCATACCGGGAAGATGCGGAATTTTTTAAGCCTGAGCTTCATAGCAAAGGATTCCGCCATATGGGGATACTCGCTGGCAAGACGGATATCACCGTCGTAATCCTTAAGCTCACTCAGGGAAGATATCCCGCTGAGACCGCTGCTAGCCACACACAAATCGTGCTTACCATATCCCAAATCACGCAGTTCGACCAAAGCACTGCTGGGATACTTCACCGTGAGTTCCCTAACCCAATCCAGTCCACATATCCCGAGGTCATAATTCCCTATTGCTACCTGAATGGGTATGTCCTTTTCATGGAACACCTTTAAGCTCAAACCCGGCAAATTCTTGCATTCAGGGCGATAAGAACGCGAACCATCGCCGTAATGATGGACATCAAAACCGGATGTCTCCAACAGTATCTTCGTTTCAGCAAGAAGCCCACCCTTGGGAAGCGCTAATCTCAACTGCACTTTGCCTTCTCCATCATCTCGAATACCTCATCCAATGAACCCAAACCTAACTCTTTGCCACTGTCACAATCAATCAACACAAAGGTTGCCCCAGTTTTGCTATCGCTCAGGAGAATAAGCCATCCATATCTAGACAATTCCATATCACCCAGGTCAAATTCAGCAACATATCCCCTTTGCCGCAGCAGCATGGCAACATCAAAACAAGCTTTATATCCCCTGACAGTATCATCTGCACACCGAAGCAGAACCCTGCTCTCAGGAGCTTTATCGAAACCCCCGTTATCCATCACCTCCATAAGCTGTCCCATATACAGCGCAAAACCACAGGCGGGAATATCACCACCTCCCACCAGCGGGATGAGAGCATCATATCTCCCCCCGCTACCAACCTTACGCTCACCAATATATAACTGGAAGATAAAGCCGGTATAATACTCAAACCCCCTGGCAGAAGAAAGATTTATTTCATAATCGCACCCTGTGACATCAAGCAGTTCGGCAATGCGAATAAAATTGTTCATACTCGCCTCGATACCAGGTAAAACATCAAGCACCGCTGCCTT
Source organism: Dehalococcoidia bacterium (assembly GCA_021159955.1). Taxonomy (GTDB): domain Bacteria; phylum Chloroflexota; class Dehalococcoidia; order UBA2247; family UBA2247; genus JAGHDJ01. The sequence continues at coordinate 2,910 of JAGHDJ010000151.1, read as the reverse complement.
CACATTCTTCAAAAAGCTTGCCGATTTACCCCTGCCATCAAGCAGGTGACTCAGTAAATCATGAAGCTGCGGTTCTTTATCCGCCACTTCCCTCAACACTCCAATGTCACCGTTCAGAACACGGTCCAGCACTTCAATTTCATCCCCCTGCCCCAGTCCAATAGCTTCAATCAGTCCCCTGACAATTCCGGCATGAGATAATTTCATCTGCACAGTACCGCACTTCAGTCGTTTCAGAACATCTGCAGCCAGTAATACCAATTCAGCGTCAGCTTCCGGATTAGAACCTCCAATCAATTCCGCTCCACACTGCCACCGCTCCCTGGACTTCTCCCCCGTTTCGTCAAAGATAAAGGTGTTCCCTACATAAAAAAGGCGCTCGGGTCCACCCGTCCCGAGATTATCAACATACAGTCTCGCTACAGGGATAGTGCCCTCCGGCCTCAGAACTACCCTTTCTCCACTCCATCCGTCCCAGTCCAGAAAGGAATATACCCGGCTGAGCATATCGGGAGTAAGTGTCCCTACAGAGGTAAAAAGGTGCAGATATTCAATGAGAGGAGTCCTGACTTCTCTATAACCCCAGCGAGAACAGCAGGAATTAAACGCCCCCTCGATGCGGCGAAATCTAACCATATCCTCAGGCAGCAAATCGTGCGTGCCCTTACACTTTCTCACATCCATAACCACAATTATACTCTCCTGATAATAAGCTATATCGCTTTAGGAAACAGCCATCGACCATTCCCGTAGCCTCCGCATTCCCTGTGCTATTTTACATGTATTATATCCACTTCTTCAACCATGTTTTTGTAGGTACATATACGCCAAAACTTATATGCTGTAGAAATAGACAAAAACAGGCAAAGGAATACAAAATTTCGGATAGAAAGACCCCTTGGAATAAAGCTAATTTCTCAGAACAGCGGAACGTCCTGCTATAAGAACAGCCTCACAAGAGACGACAGACAGTGTGAAATATAAATCTTGCTGGGAGGCAGAACAGCAAAGGAGAATTAAAATGCTATCATTTCTCCAGCCCGAGAGGATAGGATAGAATCCACTTTGGTGATGGTTTCTTCTATATCACCCAGACCAAGGGACAAACCCTTCTCCTTAAGCTCTATGTAACCCAACCCCTGGTACATCCGATTCCCCGCCACCAAACACATCTCATCATACAAAGCAGGCCACTCACTCCCCCTACGATCGACACAGAAAAGAACAAATCCGGCAAGTGTAGAATCGCAGAGTTGCATGCAACCTCCTTGTATAAATTGGGAAACAACTGCCAAAAGCTGGCGTTAATTCTACACCCGACAAGCCCTCAAGAACAAGTCCGATGAGAGCAAATCAATCAGCGTAAAAACTCACCCAGTTACCTTCAAAAACTCTCCCATAAGACCTCATCCTCATCTTTCTCGCCTTTTCTCTTCCCATCAGGCACAAAGCCCACAAAACGCAAGATTTTCTGAGTAAAACAACATACTACTAGCAAAAAATGTGAGTTCAGGCATTCCCGCAGACCGGAACAGTAGATGCTGTTAGACATAACTATAATAAACGAGGTCACCTCAGACCGCATAGAATCCATAAAATGCGTAGCACAACCACTATAAACGGGGGATTAAGCAGGCCTATAAGCCGGGTCCTGTGCACCGATTAAATCGGTCGGCGACCATCCATCTAGGCACGACGTTACCGTCGGGCTCAAGCGACCAACCCGGGGACAGGCTGAGCTCCCTTTAGTCCCCCTATTCGGTCTTGCTCCAGATGTGGTTTGCACGGCCGGCCAGTCACCTGACCGCCGGTGAGCTCTTACCTCACCATTTCACCCTTACCCCGACAGGTCGGGGCGGTATGTTTCTGTGGCACTTTCCGTAGGGTCACCCCTCCTGGGCGTTACCCAGCATCCCGCTCAGCGGAGCCCGGACTTTCCTCCCCGATTTCTCGCGGCGGTCGCCCGGCCTACTTAATCCCCTCGCATTATACAACTTCCCCATTTCCCTGTCATTGCTAACCATACTATGAGTGTTGCCTATGTATCTCATCCTCCACATGCCCCCCCGATGTATCAGGGAGAACGCCCTCGGGTCACCGGAGCGTCCAGATAAATCTGGACTCCTTTGGCTTCCGCATGAGTCCTTCCCTGGAAGGATCATCGGAGATGTCCATAGCGACACGTCAACCTCTCCCCTCTCCCTCGGCGAGAGTGCCCTTCCTCACTTTTCCCGCTATCTTCCACCATGAGCATGTAGCGCGACCCTTTAGGGTCGTCTTAAGCGAGGCTGAAGCCTCACGCTACCATTGTTGCGAGCCATTTCCCCCTGTCATTGCGAGTCCTTCTAGGGAAGGATTCCAGGAAAGGACGACGAAGCAACCTCATATCCTACCTCTGCGGCTCAACAATCACCTTAATCGACTCCCTCGCTTCGGCAACGAGGAGAAAGCCCTCTCCCGTTTCAGAAAGCCCAAACCTGTGCGTAATCATATCATGCACATTCACCCTGCCGGAGCGTATCAACTCTAATGCCTCAGCATAATCTGCAGGACTGCCGGCATAAGAAGTAGTGAGCGTTATATCATTACGGAAAAAGAGGTCGTTCACCGGTATCGGAATGGTAAAATCGGGATTCGTCGGAGCAAACAGCAGTACTGTGCCCCCTCGTTCCACCGACTCTAGCGCCTGTATCTGGGCGGATTCAGACCCGGTACACACTATCACCACATCGGCTAAACGCCCATCATTCACCTGCCTCAGACGTTCTTGTGTATATTCTTCAGCACGGATGACAGCCTCTGCGCCGAAACGCCGTGCCGCATCCAGACGATAATCAACTATATCCGTCGCTATCACGCGCTTCGCCCCCAGAGCAAGCGCCAGCTGCACGTGAAGCAATCCTGCAATAC
>JAGHDJ010000029.1 GCA_021159955.1 Dehalococcoidia bacterium | reverse complement strand
CTTTGTATTCAGACTAATTCTGCCGTTTCTGACGACAAACGAATGAAGATGTCGGGAGACAGCTTTTACCTCAAAAGCCCCCAGGAAATGGAGGAACTATATTCCGATATCCCTCAGGCGGTGGAAAATACACAGCGTATAGCTGAAATGTGCAATCTTGATATGGAGTTTGGTCACCCGCGTCTCCCGGAGATTAAAATGCCGGAGAACAAGACAGCTGACGAGTATCTGTGCGATCTCTGCTGGAGTGGGCTGAGGCGGCATTACCCCAATATCACCGCAGAGATTGAGCAGCGTTTGTCTTATGAATTAGATGTCATTCGTCAGACGCTTTTTGCCAACTATTTTCTTGTTGTTTGGGACATAGTGTCCTTTGCTCGCAAACAGGGCATTCTCCTTGGGGTTCGCGGCAGCGCCACAGCCAGTCTTGCTCTCTATTGTTTGGATATTACGGACATAGATCCCCTTGCCAGCAAGTTGGTTTTCGAGCGGTTTTTGAATGTAGAGCGCAAAGAGATGCCTGATATTGACCTTGATTTTCAGGATGACCGTCGAGAAGAAGTGATATCTTATGTCGTTGATAAATATGGACGAGATCATGTAGCTCAAATTATTACCTTTGGTACATTAGGAGCACGGGCGGCTCTCAGGGATGTCGGGCGAGCTCTGGGCATGCCTTACGGCGAAGTTGACCGTGTTGTTAGATTGGTGCCTCTGGGGGTACATATGACCTTGGAGAAGGCATTGAATGATAATGCGGAATTGCGTGATATCTACCGACAGGACGAATTGATACAGCACCTTATTGATTCTGCTAGAAATCTGGAGGGTATTTCTCGTCATGCCAGCACCCATGCCGCTGGGATAGTTATATCCAGAGATCCTCTGATGCAGATTGTTCCTTTACAGCGGGTTGGCAGTGGTGAAGAGGGCATGGTTATGACACAATTTACCATGGTGGATGTTGCTCGTGTCGGTTTGCTTAAGATGGATTTTTTAGGTCTTATCAACCTCAGTATACTCTCTCGAGTTGTAGGTATCATAGCTAAAACTAAGCACATTGATATTGATTTGAACAATATACCCCTTGATGATGCCAGGACTTTTGCCCTGCTGGGAGAAGGGGAGACCCATGGAGTTTTTCAGTTAGAGGGTGGGGGTATGAGGCGCTTCATCAGAGAGCTTAAGCCGACAACATTTAGTGATGTTGCCGCAATGGTTGCTCTGTATCGTCCCGGACCGATGGAACACATACCGACTTTTATCAGGGCTAAACATGGTTTAGAACCCGTCCATTATCCAGATCCTGTTTTGGCTCCTATTCTTGAGGAAACGTATGGGGTGATAGTTTATCAGGATCAGGTATTGCTTATAGTGCAGTCTTTGGCAGGATATACATTGGGTGAGGCGGATATCGTTCGTAAGGCAATGGGCAAGAAGATACCCGGAGTGATGAAAAAGGAGCGACGCCGATTTGTCGCCGGTGCGGTCAGAAGAGGATTTTCCCGAAAAGTAGCGGAAGACGTGTTTGCTCTTATTGAACCCTTTGCAGGGTATGCGTTCAATAAAGCTCACAGTGTTAGCTATGCCATGATTGCTTATCAGACTGCGTATCTAAAAGCTAACTATCCTTTGGAGTATATGACCGCTCTGCTTAGTGCGCAGTCGGGGCAGATGGATAAAATGGCATCCACTATTAGTGAGTGTCGGCGTTTGGGTGTTGTTGTGCTTCCTCCGGATGTTAATTATAGTGAATCCACCTTCAGTGTTGATGATGGCGAAGAAGGGTCTCGTGTTATTAGATTCGGACTATCGGATATTAAGAATGTCGGGAGTGGTGTGGCGGATGCTATCGTGGCTGCCCGTTGTGCTGGTGGTAAGTTTGAGTCTATTCAGGTTTTTTGCCGCAGGGTGGATTTAAGGGGTTTGAATCGCAGGGTTTTGGAAAGTCTTATAAAGTCTGGCGCACTGGATTCTCTTGGGGACCGCGGTGCTTTGCTTCGTGGTGCCGACGTAATTCTGGCTGCTTCTCAGCGAGAACAGAAGATAAAAGAAACGGGACAGGCTACTATGTTTGATCTCTGGGGTAAAAGTGTTTCTCTGCCTCTTCCTGCCATTGAATTAGGAGAAGAGGAATATTCATCTCTGGAGAGAGCTAACTGGGAAAAAGAGATGCTGGGGACGTATCTCTTAGAGCATCCCTTTAACCGTGCTGCTCAGGATTTATCATTGGTTACAACTGCTCTATGTGGTCACATTGATGCTGATATGGTTGGGAAGAGTGTAACCATAGCTGGTATAGTTGTTCAGATGCGGCTATTGATGACGAAGAAGGGGCAGGCGTTTGTTATTGCGATGCTGGAGGACCTTGATGGGACTATTGAAGTAACTACTTGGCCTGAAGTATATTCCCGCACCAAAGAGATGTGGAATGAGGGAGAGATATTGATAATCAAGGGAAAGGTGAAAGAGAGAAATGGACAGCTGCATGTAGTGTGCGACGAAGTCCATTCTTATCAGCCTGGCTTTGGAAGGGATGTGGAATTATCATCAATCTCTGAACCTGTCTGTGCTGAGTCACCCAGAGAGGTGCTCATCAGTATCGCTCAGAGTGGGAATGAAGAAGATGACATAACGAGACTCCATAGAGTTATTGATACGCTCAGAGAATATCCGGGTGATGACAAATTACATCTGGCTATTTCTGATGATAATACCAGCGTTAAACTTCGTATGCCGGATATTATGGTTAACTATTCTCCCGAACTTAGCGAGCGCTTGGTGAAGTTGGGTATAAAAGTGTCACTGGCAGGCGGCGCGTAATTTCAATCAAGAATGTGCTCATGTGTTTTTTTGTTGTAGATGCCATTTTCTAGCTGGAGCAGACGCAGTTTCATATTTAACCCAGCACTGAACCCTCCCAGTCCGTTGTCATTACTGACCACTCTATGGCAGGGTATGACGATGGGCAGTCTGTTATGCGCTAGCGCTTGTCCCACAGCTCGCGCTGCCTGGGGTTTTCCAATCTGGCAGGCTACCCATGAGTAACTTCTGGTTTCTCCGTAGGGAATAGAGCACGTTGTTCTCCATACCTCTTGTTGGAACTGAGTACTGTTGCTCAAATCTAACCTGTCATTAAAGTCAACCCTTAGCCCGCGCAGATAGCTATTTATCTTTTGGGACAGAACCACAGCGTTAGATATGTCTGGTTTAGTTTGGTTTGAGTAGCTTTTGATAATGCGGTGCACTTTATCTCGCGAGTCCAGTGGCAGAACAATGCGGCGCAAGCCAAAATCTGATTTGATGACGCCTGCCCAACCCCAATCGGTGATGAAAATAGCATGCGTGAGTATTTTATCCTGCTGTGTCAGATAGTTTGCCCCCCCCTCTGATGAAACCATCCTATCATACTACGTAATATCAGGGAAGGTTATCTTTAGGATTGAATAGAATATTATGT
>JAGHDJ010000014.1 GCA_021159955.1 Dehalococcoidia bacterium | reverse complement strand
CCATCTATTACCAACGACGGATGACTGCCAAAGACTTGAAACCGCCCGGGTAAACATATTCTCGCCATACCAGAAGGAATACTTTCCGATGCGACATCAATCCCCATGTCACAAAGTGTTTCTATAACCGCCACTGCAACAGATGCATTCTCCATCTGGTGATCGCCAAGCAACGGCATAGCAAAGCGGTAATGTCCCCTCTTCCCTTTCACCTCCAGAGACTGCCCATCAAGATTAAAAGATTTTCCTTTCCAACTAATATCAGTTCCCACCTTGATTAACTTTGCCCTCTTTTCCCTGCATGTCTGCTCAATGACAGCCATCGCCTCCGAAGACTGAGGTCCACTAACTACCATAGCATCATGCTTAATAATACCTGCTTTTTCTTTAGCTATGTCAGCCACTGTTTTCCCAAGCACATCGGTGTGATCCAAGCTTATTGTAGTGATAACACAGACATCTGGCACTATCACATTGGTAGCATCCAGCCTCCCTCCCAGACCAACCTCAAGCACCTGAATTCCCACCTGTTGCCTCTTAAAATACATAAATGCCAGTACGGTCAATATCTCAAAGACAGTCAGCTGTCCATAAACACCAGGATTATTTACCGCATTAACCTCATGAGATATCTTCTCAACAAGAACACTGACATCCTCTTTGCTAATTAAATCATCACCCACTCGTATTCTTTCTCTAAGAGTATGCAGGTGAGGCGAAGTATATAAACCAACCCTGTAGCCATCTGCACCAAGAACAGAGGCAATCATAGTCGCAGTACTTCCCTTACCCTTGCTGCCAGCCACATGGATCGTCATTGCCCCCTTGTGGGGATCACCTAATCTCCTTAACAAGGCTTCCACGCGCCTGAGATCAAAATCAACAGAGTAAGAGAAACCAGACCTTTTTTCATAATCTGTAAAGCTGAAGATATAATCTAATGCATCCTGATAGTCTATTGACACAATAACTCTCCTCTTTAACCTCAATCCCAATCTTACCACCCCAGTCACCCTCAGTGCTACCAAAATGTGAGAATAAAGACGCACCCCCTCTCTCTCCCTTTCACACCTCCAAAGTAAAAGAAACCCACGCAAAATACTGATGCGACCACCAACAATACTATCCCAAAAGATTGACTCTACAACCTGAATGAATTACACTCGTAATGAAGCAGATATTCACCTGCAGCAATATCTATTGACACAAGCAGGTACAGTGTTTTATCTGCTAGCCATAATCAATAGCAGGCTAGTTTTTGGCACATCCTCCAAGCACCACGGTAGATGCCCTCCATAAACATGTGCAGACAGATAGCTTGACACAATTTGCAATTGAGTTATTCTAATTCAGAAGGGTGCCGAAAGGAGAAAAGAGGAAATGGCAGTTGACCTTGCTAAATTCCGCAGGCGACTAAAAAGCGAGCAATCACGCTTACTCAAGGAGATTGAGCAATCCACTACCGAAGCCTCACTCCCCAGACAAAGTAGTGATGGCAGTCCTTTTGGCAAAAGGGAAGAAGAAGCCAACGTAACTTTTGAGATGGGGAAGAGGGCGGCTCTGGATAGCCATCTGCAAAAACAACTTCAAGAGGTAGAGCAAGCGTTGCAAAAAATTAAAGACGGAACCTACGGCTTGTGTGCCGAATGTGGCAAAAAGATAAATCCGGCCCGACTTGAAGCACTGCCCCACGCTACACTGTGCATGGATTGTAAATCTAAACGAGCAGAGAATGACAATCACAGATTCTCCTCCAGGTAAACTAAAAAACTGCAGGGTACTCATCACCACTACCATCGTTCTCGTTATCCTGGACCAGTTCAGTAAACTGTGGGTAAGAACCAACATCATTCCTGGCAGTTTTATACCTGACGAAGGCTTCATCAGGTTAACATATACTACTAACACAGGTGCTGTTTTTGGTATCTTCCCTAACCAGACACTCGCACTAGCCATTGCCTCATCGCTAACTATCGTGCTCATTATATTTCTGCGCAAATATCTCAGCTTACATCACTTTATGACAGATTTATCGTTCGGGTTGCTTCTGGGGGGTGCAATAGGCAACCTGATAGACCGCTTATGGCTGCATAGAGTCACCGACTTCATCGCCATCCAGCTATGGCATGATTTTCTCTGGCCACCCTTTAATCTTGCCGATTCAGGAGTAGTGCTGGGAATTATCATCCTCATCTACTCAATTATCACTACCAACAAAAATACCCAAGAATTCGAACAGGTGGAGCCTAAAAATGGAAATTCTACACTTCGTTTGTAATCTGAAAGATATCCGCCTTGACAAATATCTTTCAGAACAATGCAGTCATCTATCACGCTCCTTCATACAAAAACTGATAGCAAAAAACTATGTCACCGTAAATGATAGAGCGGCAAAGGCGCACCTCAAACTCAATGTAAATGACAAACTCACCGTTACCATACCACCAACACCCACAACAACGCTCACCCCTGAAAACATACCTCTCCACATCATCTATGAAGATAACGACGTCATAGTAGTAGATAAACCGGCGGGACTGGTGGTTTATCCTTCCCCGGGACATCCGAATCACACCCTGCTTAACGCCATCCTCGCTCGCTGTCCCAATCTGCTCAAAAGAGATTCACCGCGACCCGGGATAGTGCACCGACTGGACAAAGATACATCAGGATTAATACTGGTGGCTAAAAACGAGCCGGCACAAGCTGACCTGCAAGCTCAATTCAAGAGCCACTCAGTGACCAAACAATACCTCGTTCTAATTCAAGGACATATCACACCTGAACAAGGCGAGATTGAAGCTCCCATCGGACGCGACCCACTGCTGCGCAAGCATATGACTATTATGCCAAATGGTAAAAAGGCATCTACCCTCTATCAAGTGATAAAATATGCGGACAACTACAGCCTGTTAAAGATAACCCTGAATACCGGGCGTACTCACCAGATAAGGGTTCACCTCTCTGCCATCGGCTATCCAGTAACTGGAGATAAAGTTTACGGTGCAAAAGCTTCTTTTCTCGACCGCCAATTCGTGCACGCTCATATTTTGAAGTTCAAACTCCCCTCGTCAGATGAGCTAGTAGAATTCAAATCAGAACTGCCACAGGATTTGAAACAGGCACTGGAGCATATCTCAGATAGTAAGTGATGGCTCTACACTCTTTAGTGTGAAAAGGGATAGTTGAAAGCACCCGCTGACCTCTGTAGCCTTAAGGTTTAGGAAACTCAAAGGAAAGGAGGTCTAACGGGTGCAGGAAGATTGTATCGCAGTAGCATTAGGATTGCCACAGCTCAAGATCCTGTGGCAAAAGGAGCTGGAGGACCATTTTGAGGTCACAGTAATCTATCGCCGGGATAAAACCATATGTCCCCGGTGTGGCAAGGTGACCGCTAAAGAGCATGACCGGAGGCAGCAGCGTAAGCAGGACAGGAAACTCAGGGATAAGGTGGTATTCCTTATGCTGATGAAGAGACGCTTCAGATGCCCTTTCTGCGGCAAGGTATTCACCGAGCCGGATGAGCTCTTTGGTGCCAAGAGAAGATCCAGCTACAGGTTTAGAGAGCATCTGGGACAGGAGGCACTCCATCAGACAGTGAGGAGGACAGCCCAGAAGGAAAAGGTGGGTGAAGGGCTGGTGAGAAGATGTGTTGCTGAAGAGATAGGGAGAAGGCTGGGAGCAAGGGAGGCAGAGCAAACCCCTGAGTTTATGGGCATAGATGAGTTCTCGGTGAGGAGAAGACGTCTATACCATACCGCCATATGTAACCTGGTGGACAGAGAAGTAATGGAGGTGGTAGAGGGACAGGGACGGCAGAAGGTGGAGGAATACCTGGATAAGCTTTTAGAGCCGGAGAAGGTTAAGGGGGTGGCAATGGATATGCATGAGCCCTTCCGCCAGGCAGTCCAGATGTGTCTGCCATGTGCGAAGGTAGTGGTGGATAAGTTCCACCTCATCAGGCACATCAATAAAGCCATGGATAAGGTGAGGAGCCGCCTCCAGGGAGGGAGCAGAAGGGGTAAGAAGCGTGATCTATTCCAGAGCAGATATACTCTGCTCAAGGGGGCAGAGAGACTTACTGATTGGGAAAAGGAAAGGTTAGTCCAGCTATTCCACTGTTATCCTGAACTGGGGAGGGCATGGATGCTTAAGGAGAGCTTCAGGTCATGGTATAGGGAGGAGGACAGGATGATGGCCGAGGAAAGGCTTGGGCTGCTGGAGGAGAGGATAAAGGCTGATTCTCTACCTGAGTTTGGGGATCTTCTGCATACCCTAACCAACTGGAGAGAGGAGATACTAAACTACTTTGATTACCGCATAACCAATGGCTTTGTTGAGGGGAAGAACAATCGCATTAAGACCATAAAGAGGATGGCTTATGGCTACCGCAATATGGATAACTTCCGTAT
>JAGHDJ010000041.1 GCA_021159955.1 Dehalococcoidia bacterium | reverse complement strand
GTACGGACATGTTATGCTGGAGTTTGACCCCTTGCCTCGCGGCAGCGGTTTTGAGTTTGGTGACAAGGTGGTGGGAGGCAGGGTGCCCAAGAATTATATCCCCGCGGTAGAAAAGGGTGTTATGGATGCCCGCAAAGAGGGTGTTCTGGCGAAATATCCGGTTGTGGATGTCAAGGTTACTCTTTATGATGGCAGCTTTCATCCCGTAGATTCCTCTGAGATATGCTTTAAAATTGCAGGGTCACAGGCTTTCAAAAAGGGGATTGCCGAAGGGAAACCCGTTTTGCTGGAGCCTGTAATGCAGCTTGAGGTTATAGTCCCCGATGAATTCACAGGTGATATCGTTAGTGACCTCAACAGCAAGCGTGGCAGAATGCAGGGGATGAATTCTCAAGGTGGCATTCAGACTATTGCGGCTCACGTTCCTTTGTCTGAGGCACAGCGCTATGCCATTGACTTGCGCTCCATAACTCAGGGCAGGGGGACATTCACTATGGAATTTAGCCATTATGAAGAAATGCCTCCCCAGATAGCTCAGAAGGTGATACAGGAAAAGTCATCGGTAGAGAAAGAGAAGTAAGTCCGAATCGTTGGGGAATCGTCTAGTGGTAGGACGGCTGATTCTGGATCAGCAAACCGAGGTTCGAGCCCTCGTTCCCCAGCCAAATTAATCTTTGGAAGATGATATATGGGTAACCATTATAGAATTCTGGGTTTAGGACTCGCCGTTGCTGGCGCTGTATTTACCCCCGTATCATATTTCCTTATCAAATCAGTTCCTATGACCGCTATTGGCATATCTATGCTCATACTCGGTTTTACCTGTATTGCCCTGGCGAATTCCCGTCCTTACATTTCTCCCGAGGCGTGCCAGGTAATGCTCAAGACGGGAATGGAAAACACCGCAGCGCTTCTAGAGGAGCTAGGATTGCGGAATAAGGCGATATATTTGCCATCGGCGATGAGAGACGGGCGTCCTCAAGCGCTTATTCCCCTGCAGGACAATGAAGATATTGTCAGGGTTCAGGGTAAGCTCGCCGGCCGTATGATAGTGCGTTACGGTGCGAGCCCCGATGATTTAGCTATTGCGGTGACCACTCCCGGGAGTATAAATATGGATATGCTGGAGGGAAAACCTGGACCCACTGCTGATGAGATAGAGGAATCGATAAGCTATATTGTGGTGGGCTTGTTGGATCTGGCGTCCTCGGTTGAGGTGAATATGCTGGACGGGCGGGTGAATGTGGAGATAAAAGATGCCAGCCTGGCTTACGAGGACATCTGGTATTATCGTTGCCTGGGAAGTCCGCTTGCATCCATAGCGGCTGCCGTATCCTGTGAAGCTATGGATAAACCCGTTAGAGTGGCTAAAGAGAGCTATGATGGCGGTAAGTGTAGAATTGAGCTTGAGGTGTTATCCTGAGGGTATATAATCGCTATATCATATTCCTCGTCCTGGCTCTTTCTATAGCGAATACGGCAATGGCAGCTATGGGGCAGGATGATATTGGGATTTATTTCACTGTCAACCTTATTGTCTATCTAATAATCAGCTTGCTTTATGTGCAGCTCAATCCCCGTGCCAGAAAAGTGCTGAGTAAGATGTGGATGGGATTATTTGCTGGTTTTATGGTGCTGGTTGTTATCAGGGTTGCGGAGATACTGGGGTGGTAGCTCCATCACGTCGCTTGACCAGGTGCGTCTTGCTGGTACTGGTTTGCATGCTTCTTACGAGTGCCGTTTTCCCGTCGGCGTTGATTGCGGCGTCCCACGAGAACCCTGATGAGTCGAAGGAGGTATTCAGCGGCATTGCCCTGTTGAGATACTATTCCGAAGCACTTGACCTCGTGCTCCAGAAGGACGAGGCGGGGGTGGAATACAAGCTTGGTAAGATGCCATTTACCAATGTTCCCTCGCATCTTAAAGAAGTAACTGGTGACTTTGCCAGCAGTGGTATAGAGCTCTCCTGCCGGGTAGTGAGCATTGATGAGCATCTTGACGAGCTGAGAGTTTTGCTGTCGCAATCCCGCATAGATGACGCCGCAGAGCTGGCGGATAGAATACCTGAGGAATTATCCCTGTCATATGGCATACTGGGAGCATTGGAGCGAGATGTAGAGGTAAGCAGTGAAGGGCTAAAAATTGCCTCCCCCGATTCAGGCAGTTCCTTGAGCGTGGCTTATAACGAAGTGCAGGATAGACTGAATAGGATAGAGAAGATGCTCAATCGCTACCAGAATATTTTTGCGGATTTGCTGTTGAGGCTTGAAGCTCTCGGTGAAGTTAACCTTTTGCCTACAGTCGTTACTCTTGTTGTAGAGCCCGACGTCGCCTTCGTGGGTGATGAGATTGAGTTTTATGGCGTCTTGAGTTCTGCTGTGGAGCCTATGGCGGAACGGACGATTGATATTCTCGTTAATGGGACGGAGTATATTTCAGTTGTTACTGATGTGAGCGGTCATTATTGTGGTATGATGAGATTGCCTTATGAGTATGATCCGCAGGTGAGTTTGCAGGCTTTATATTATCCCGTAGAGAGAGATAAAGGGATGTATATCTCTTCGGCAAGTCAGATGGTAGAGATGGATGTCCTATTCTACCAATCCTGGTTAGAGCTATCTGTGGAAGAGGAAGCGCACCCGGGATTGGAGTTTGAGGTGGAGGGCAGGTTTGATTATCAGGGTTCCCCATCATCCGGCGAGAGAGATATTGAAGTTTATCTTGATGACGTTATGATAGGGGTTGAGGCTGTGTCAGATGAATTTAGCGTTAAGGTAATGATGCCTCCTGAAGTAGAAGTAGGTAAACATACCGTCAGCATATCCGTCCTGCCTTACGAGAGATATGCCCCGGTGCTGATAAGCGTCCCTGTCAGGGTTGTGTGGGTAGTCCCCGCGGTGACTCTGGATATTCCTTCGCGAGCTGTGGTGCCGGGCGTGATAATGGTGGTGGGGAAAATATCATCTGACTTTGGTTCTGTGAGTGATACTAAGGTGGAGATTAAGCTGGGCAAATCCTCTGTGAGTGTAGTGAGTGATGAGGATGGCGTTTTTGCGGCGGAGATTAAGATGAACGTGGGTCTCTGGCTGCTGGGAGCTCAGCCATTGAGCGTGGGGGTATTCCCTTCACAGCCCTGGTGTAGCCCGGTATTGGTTTCAGAAAAAATTATTTTGCTGAATGCGGTGACCTGTGGTGGTATGCTCATTATGCTTGTGGCTCTCGTTTTGCTGATGCGGCGCAAATTCGGGGCAGATCCGAATGTTAGGCGACTGGTCGATGTTGTTGATGTTATTCCTGCCTCGTCTTCTTCTGTCCACCTCAATGCTGCATCTGTTCCGTCTGTCCAACTGGACGATAGCCCCCGGGGTAAGATATTAAAATGTTACCTCTGGTCTGCGAAGTTAATTCAAAGCGTGACCAGGGTGTTTATTAAACCTCAACAGACATTGAGGGAATTCTTCTGTGAGGTGGAACCATTGCTGGGTCCCGCCGCAGGATTTTTCAGGCAGTTGACCAGTCTGGCAGAAAGAATGTTGTATTCCAAATATCAGCCTACAGATGGCGATGTTAGCTGTGGCGAGCAGTTATATCAGGATATAGACCGGGAGATTAAGAGTGAAGACCTCTAAAGTGCTCATTGCTGTTCTACTGCTGGTGGCGCTCATTTCGGCGGGGTGCATCTACTCTACTTCATCGGTGCAGGACTTTATGCCAGGCAACAATATCTGGAATGGAATGCGTGATTTTGGAAATGAAGTCAACGCAACTAACATCGACTCGCTGGATACTTTGCCCGAGTTGTCTCAAGGAGCTACCCTGGTAGAAATTCCCTATACTCACTGTGAGGAGGGGGAACTATCCAGAATAAAAGAATTTGTTGTTCAGGGGGGTAACTTGCTGCTGCTGGATGATTTTGGCTATGGTAATGACGTTTTAGAATATCTGGGTGTAAATGCTCGCTTTAGTGGTGCGAGATTGCTTGACCCTCTCTTCTGTTACAAAAATCCTATGCAGCCTCGCATAACAGACTTTAGTCCGGAGGTCAGGCAGGCGGGAGTGTCTGTTGTAACGCTCAATTACGCTACCGGACTGACCGGGGTTGATGAGTTAGAGGTGCTTGCATGGTCGTCCAGTTGTAGCTTTCTGGATTACGATGGGAACGGGGAATGGAGTTATGGTGAAGAGAAGTGCCCGTCCCCCGTAGCGGCAAGAGTTAAGTTGGGTAAGGGAAAGGTGACCATAGTATCCGACCCCAGCATAATGATTAATAGTATGAGGGGGAAAGGGGATAATACTGCCTTCATAGAATATCTTGTTGCTCGTGATGGGGTTGGAGGTGAGAAGATATTGATTAACCGCGCTTCTCTGGACAAGGATGTTCTTGACCGGAGCAGATTGGGAATAGTGGGTGTCCGTGAAATCTTTTCTGCGCCCTACTCCTTGTTGGGCTTAGTTGCTATAATATTTGTTGTGGTATCTCAGTATACCCTGCGTAAGGAGGAATTATTTGACTGATATACAGAAGGTTGTTGAGGTTAATCGCAAACTGAAAAATGCGTTGTCCTCGGTAATCGTAGGCAAGGATGAAGTGAAGGAAATGCTTGTTCTTGCTCTCATCGCCGGGGGGCATGTATTAATAGAGGGAATGCCAGGTACTGCCAAGACTAAGCTGGCAAAGACCTTTGCCGGGATAATCTCTGGAGAATTCAAGAGGATACAGTTCACGCCTGATATGATGCCTGCGGATGTGACCGGGTTTTATCTCTATTCTCCGAATGGAGATTCCAGATTCACCCCTGGTCCCATCTTTGCCAATGTGGTGCTTGCTGATGAACTGAATCGCACAACACCGCGGACGCAGGCAGCCCTTATAGAGGCTATGCAGGAACACCAGGTAACCATAGAACGCGAGACGCTGCCCCTCTCTCTCCCTTTTATGGTGGTAGCTACCCAGGTGGCATATGGCGGAGAGGGCACTTATCCTCTGACTGATGTCCAGTTGGATAGATTTTTACTCAAGGCTACCAGTAGATATCCTTCCAAGGCGGAGGAAGAGCAGATACTGAATAACATTGACAGTATTGATGACCCGCATATTACAGCGATAACTTCGCTTAAAGAGATAAGGGAACTTCAGGAGATGGTGAAAAGGGTACAGGTATCCCCGTCCATCGTGGAATATATCACCTCCCTGATTGGTTCCCTGAGAGGCTTTCCGGGGATACAATCAGGGCCTTCCAGCCGTGGTGCCATCGCCCTGTATAAGTGCTCACGGGTGAGGGCAATGCTTGAAGGGAGGGATTTTGTCATTCCCGATGATGTGAAGCACCTGATGATTCCTGCAGTGGAGCATCGCATAAAGATTAAACCTGAGTCCGAGATGGATGATGTCACTCCTGGGATGGCGTTAGAGTGGGCACTGGAGCAGGTGCCCGTCCCCAAGCTGAAGGTGTAGG
Organism: Dehalococcoidia bacterium; assembly: GCA_021159955.1. Classification (GTDB taxonomy): domain Bacteria; phylum Chloroflexota; class Dehalococcoidia; order UBA2247; family UBA2247; genus JAGHDJ01. The sequence continues at coordinate 812 of JAGHDJ010000041.1, read as the reverse complement.
AGAGGTCTTTATGCTTCTCCCCTACAGGTATGGTTGATATGCAGATGTAGGGGAGACCCTCGTGGTCTCCCGTGTGGGAGGGGACAAGCCCCTCCCCTACAGGTGTGGGGTTGATATGTAAGGTTGTAGGGGAGACCCTCGTGGTCTCCCGTGTGGGAGGGGACAAGCCCCTCCCCTACAGGTGTGGTTGATATGCAGATGTAGGGGAGACCCTCGTGGTCTCCCGTAGAAAGTAAAGGGGGGGGATAAACCATGAAGCAAGATAAGCAGCCCAGACGACAGCCTACTCGCCTCAAGGATTTTGATTATGCGGCAGCTAATAAAGTTTTCTTCTTGACCTTGTGTTCCAGAGACGGGCAGCTTATTTTCACCCACGTTGCTCTCAACGCAGATGTTATTGAGTGTATCAAAGAAGAAAGAAAACGAGTTGGCCATGCTGTCTATGTTTACTGCATCATGCCAGACCATCTTCACTTACTATCAAGTCCTCTGGAATCCGGAATCTCCGTCATTCAATTTATGGGTGGCCTGAGTAGTAAAATAACACGACTGCTCTGGAAATATGGTGTAGGGCGTGGTAAGCAGTTACAAAGAAGCTTTTACGATCATGTTGTGCGGAAGGAAGAGAATCTAAGGCAGGTAGCTGAATATATCCTCAATAATCCAGTGAGGAAAGGTCTTGTGGCGGGATGGGAAGACTATCCATTTTGTGACCTTCTCGATCCGTTGCCGTTATAAAAATGTAGGGGAGACCCTCGTGGTCTCCCGTGTGGGAGGGGGCAAGCCCCTCCCCTACAGGTGTGGTTGATATG
>JAGHDJ010000088.1 GCA_021159955.1 Dehalococcoidia bacterium | reverse complement strand
CTGTGGGAGAGCTATAAATTACTGGTCTTTTATCTCAAACGGATTCAAAGGACCTCGCGTCATAGCTATGCGGCCGGTGCGAGCTACTTCTCTGATGCCGAATCTCTGTAATAGGTGAAACAGCGAATCTACCTTGTCTTCGTCTCCCGTGACCTCCACCGTTAGCGAGTCTGGGGCGACGTCTATTATGTTTGCACGGAAGATGTCCACTATCTGAATGATTTCGCTTCTGGTCTCGGGGTTGGACTTCACCTTTATCAGCGCCAGTTCTCGTGACACGATGTTCCCGGAGGTGATATCAACTGCCTTAACTACTTCAATTACCCTGCTCAGCTGCTTTCTCACCTGCTCAACTGTGGCAGATGTTCCTTTAACCACCACCGTTATGCGAGAGAAATCGGGCTGTTCACTGGGACCCACGGCGATGCTCTCAATATTGAACCCGCGCCGACGGAACATACTGGATATGCGGTTGAGAACGCCGGGCTTGTCTTCCACCAGAGCTACTACCGTATGCTTTATCGACATGATGCTTAAGTATAACCCCTTTTTTAAATTTCTGATGAACTTGCGTCTTGCGCTATCTGCTTTAACAATTTGATGTACTGGTATTGGAAACAGCTGTTACAGGCATATTGGGGTCTTCGGTAACTTCCGATATAGCTGCACCTGGGGCTACCATAGGATAGACATTTTCCTCCGGTTCTACCCTGAACTCAATTAGGTATGGGCCTGAGTGATTCATTGCCTTATTGATGGAGGGAGTTACCCCGTCCTTCTCGGTTACTCTCATTGCAGGTATATCGTAAGCTTCAGCTATTTTCATCAGATCAGGGCAGGATATGGGGGTAGCCATATAGCGTTTACCGTGGAACAGTTCCTGCCACTGCCGTACCATTCCCAGGAAGCCGTTGTTGAGGATGGCCATCTTGACAGCCACATTGTCGTGTGCTACCGTTGCCAGTTCCTGCATGTTCATCTGGAAACTGCCATCGCCATCTATCATCCACACCGTTTCGTCCTGACACCCTATCTTGGCGCCTATGCTGGCGGGCAATCCGAAACCCATAGTTCCCAATCCTCCCGAAGAAACGAAGTTACCTGGTTTGTCATACCAGAAGTGCTGTGCTGCCCACATCTGGTGCTGTCCCACTCCAGTAACGATGATTGCATCGCCATGAGTGGCTTCGTATATCTTGCGAATTACATATTGGGGCAAAAGTTTATGGGTTTCCTTGATGGCAGTAGCAGGATGTTCATCCTGCCAGTGCTCTATCTGGCGAATCCAGTCAATGTGGAGCTGAGTGGATATCTGCCTGTTTAATGATTTCAATATGTCCTTACAGTCGCCCACGATGGGAATATCTGCCTTTACATTTTTGTCAATCTCTGCGGGATCTATGTCTATGTGGATGATGCGAGCATTGGGAGCAAATCCTTCCAGATTGCCCGTTGCCCTGTCGTCGAATCTCATTCCAATAGCTATGATGAGGTCTGAATCACTTGTTGCCCAGTTGGCGTAAGTCATACCGTGCATTCCCAGCATTCCGAAGCTTAACACGTGGCTTTCAGGAAAGGAGCTTATACCCAATAGAGTGGTGATTACAGGAATCTGTGCCTTCTCTGCCAGTTCTTTTAGTTCATCATAGGCTTTTGAGATAATAACTCCTCTGCCTGCCAGGATTACGGGTTTATTGGACTCACTTATAAGTTTAGCCGCTTTCTCAATCTGTGATGGGTCTCCATGGAATGGGGGGTTATACCCCGGCAGGGATACTTTCTCGGGGTAGTTAAAAGAGGCTTCTTCGGTGAATACATCCTTTGGTATATCCAGCAATATCGGACCGGGTCTTCCTGTCCTTGCCAGGTGGAAAGCTTCCTTGACTGTATTGGTCATATCTGAAGCACGCATAACGAGGTAGTTATGCTTGGTTATGGGAAGAGTAATGCCTGTTACATCCGCTTCCTGGAAGGCATCTTTGCCGATGAAGGGGCGGCTCACCTGTCCTGTAATGGCTATTATTGGTGAAGAATCAAGATGCGCTGTGGCAACTCCCGTTATCAAATTAGTGGCTCCGGGACCCGAAGTGGCTATACATACTCCTACCTTGCCCGTTACCCTGGCATATCCGTCGGCGGCGTGGGCCGCTGCCTGTTCATGTCTCACCAGAACATGGCGCAGTTGAGGATATTGCAGGAGGGCGTCGTAGAGGGGAATGACCGCCCCGCCGGGGAAGCCAAATATAACCTCCACCCCTTCTTTTATCAGACTCTGGCACAGAATATGAGCGCCGTTAGTTTTCACTTTAGCTCTTCTCCCTGATGTTGAATACCGCTCCTGTACTTGCCGAGGTTACTTGTTTGGCATAGCGCTTGAGATACCCCGTGTTCATTCTGGGTTTAATTTTTGGCAGTTGTGTTAGGCGTCTGCTTATTTCCTCGTCGCTGAGTTCTACATTGAGACTGTGCTGAGGGATGTCTATGCTTATGATGTCTCCATCCTGCAGTGCGGCAATAGGTCCGCTGGCGGCAGCCTCCGGAGAGACGTGCCCGATGGCAGCCCCGCGTGTTGCTCCTGAGAAACGCCCGTCTGTGATGAGGGCAACTTCTCTGTCCAGACCCATACCGCTTATAAGGGATGTAGGAGTTAGCATCTCCCGCATGCCAGGTCCACCTTTTGGACCCTCGTATCGGATGACTACGATGTCACCCGGTTTTATTTTCCCCCCCATAATTGCCTTTGTGGCATCATCCTCACTATCAAAGATTCGTGCTGAACCCTTGTGAGTGAGCATTTCAGGGGCTACGGCCGCGCTCTTTACCACACTTCCATCGGGGGACAGGTTACCGAAAAGGATGGTCAAACCCCCTTTGGGGGAATGAGGTTTAGAGATGGGGCGGATGACTGTTCCGTCTGCCGCTGGGGCAGTTGCTATATTATCACCTACGGTTTGTCCTGTGACGGTCAGCGCTTCGGTATCCAGTATCTCTCGAAGTTCATTCATTACTACAGGTAAACCGCCGACGAGGTCAAGGTCTTCAATGTGATGTTTGCCCGATGGGCTGAGTTTGCACAGATGTGGCACTTCCTGACTCACTTCATTAATCTTACTTAAGGGAAAATCTATACCCGCTTCATTGGCAATAGCCATAAGG
>JAGHDJ010000109.1 GCA_021159955.1 Dehalococcoidia bacterium | reverse complement strand
CCCCTGGAGCGACTCGAACGCTCGCACCCAGCTCCGGAGGCTGGTGCTCTATCCACCTGAGCTACAGGGGCGCATATCCGCCAACTATACCCTATAAGTAACCCTGTCAGCAAACTAAAACACCCACTATTCACATAATCCAATGTTATGTCATTTTCCGAGCATTTCTCATTACCATAAGCATGATGGCAACAACCCTATTCCGCAAGCACAGAGGAGAACACATACTGTATCGTAGTTTTCAGCCTCTCTCTCAACAATGCCAACTGCGGCTTATATATCACAGTCTTACCCTGCCTGTGCGTAAGAGACATCCCAATAATCTGAGAAATTATCCTCTCCGCCACTTCTTCTCCTCGCAACACCGTTGACTCACCGCGACCAGTCTCCACCCCTATCAATATGGGCAACAGCATCTTCTCTCGCTCACATGGTTCCGTCATAATAGCCAGATAGTCCAACTCCTTTTTCTTGAAGAGGTGCACACTGCCATCATGACATATTACATGAGGGTGTTCTTCAGACAACAACTCGGAAAGTGATTTAGGTCGGCTGGGTAAATGGGCATTCAGCACCCTGAGTTCACCTGCCAGATATTCCTGAATAGTCCTCTCGTATGGTGATAGCCCTCTATTCACTATTCAGTTACTTCCGCTGTATTATTGCCTTCACACGCTTCATTCGCGACTTCTCTTCTCTATCCCTCTCCTCAAACTTCATGTAGAGGAATTTTATAGTCGCCTTGAGTGAAGGTATCATTATATATTCCATAGCATTGGATATTCTCTTGGATTTCTTTATTTCCTGTCCCAATGCTTCAAGATTACTCTGTGCCTCAGCTATCTCTATAATATATTCAATGCATCTCTTAGACGTCTGTACCTGCCAGTCCACCAAAGACGATGTGTCTGCCAGACTATACCCTCCCACTGCCCCTCGAGACTCGGACTCCAACTCAAAGGAGGGCATCTTTACTCCGGCAACATTTCTCACACCAGATGAAATTCTCAGATCCCTCTCAGATGCCATCAATTCCTTTTCCATAACTATATAGCCATGATAACCAGCCGTTATCGAACCAACTTTGTAGAATTCGGGAAATTCATTTATGAGCTTTTCTCTAGCCGACACAGTTTCTCTGGCAGTCTGAAGAAACTCCATAGTAAGTATAGCCAATCTATCTTTCACTATCTTATGAACCCTGCTAGTCAGTGCTAACCTGCGCTTCAACCTTATAAAGGCAATTTTCGTAGGCCTTACTTTGATTAACTTGACCGCCATTTACTCTCCCTCAACCCTTTTTAAACATCCCAAGCAACCTTTTTCTAGTCAGCGCTGGGAAGATATTTTTCAATGAACTCTTCCTTGATTAACTTAAGTTCTTCTTTAGGTAATGCCGCAAACAACTTCCATCCTATGTCCAGGGTCTCTTCCACCGTCCTTCTGACTTCACCCTGAGATATAAACTCCGCCTCAAATCTATCTGCAATTGTCAGATACATCTTATCCCTATCGCTCAACGCTTCAGCCCCTATAATAGTGGATATCTCCCTGAGATAACATCCTTCGGCATAAGCCGCATACAACTGCATGAAAACGTTGTTGTGGTCTTCCCTTGTTTTACCTTCGCCTATTCCCTCTTTTATCATTCTCGAAAGAGATAGGAATACATTGATTGGCGGATACATTCCTTTCCTTTCAAGCTCACGTGAGATTACTATCTGCCCCTCCGTTATATAGCCAGTGAGATCGGGAATGGGATGCGTTATATCATCATCAGGCATAGTGAGAATAGGCATAATGGTAACGGAACCCTCTTTACCCAGCAACCTGCCAGCTCTCTCATATGTCATTGCGAGATCGGTATACATATATCCGGGATAACCCCTTCTGCTAGGAATCTCATCGCGCATAGCGGAAAGCTCACGTAGAGCTTCGCAATAATTAGTCATATCCGTAAGGACAACCAGGGTATGCATACCGTGATTCCATGCCAGATATTCAGCTGCGGTCAATGCCAGCTTGGGAGTCGATATACGCTCAATAACAGGGTCGGAAGCAGTATTGATAAACGCCACCGTTCTAGCCATAGCCCCAGTTTCTTCAAGGTTACCCATAAAGAAGTCGGCATCGTTATAGCTAATCCCGATGGCAGCAAATATTATGACAAACTTCCCCTCCGCACCCTTCACCGAGGCCTGTCTCAGTATCTGAGCTGTAAGTTGATTATGTGGCAAACCGGAAGCACTGAATATGGGAAGTTTCTGTCCTCTAACCAGTGCATTCAAACCATCTATTGCCGAGACACCAGTCTCAATAAACTCAGCCGGAGGGATGCGGGATGCGGGATTCATCGGCGAGCCATTAACATCTAAAAATTCGTCAGCTACTACAGGAGGACCTCCGTCTATCGGACCCCCAATACCGTTAAAGGTTCTTCCTAGAATATCAATAGAAACGGGTAGTCTAAGCGTATCACCTTTGTACCTGACAGCACTATCCTCAAGGTCCAACTCGCTGACTCCACCAAATACCTGTACCACGATAACATCTTCGCTGACATCTATTGCCTGTCCGCGTCTAATCTCACCACTGGCTAACCTCACATCCACCATCTCATTATACTGCACACCAGGGATACCCTTGGCTACGAGCAAAGAACCCTTAGCCTCATTAATCGCTCTTCCTTCTCTTACATAAAGCGGAGCAGATTTCATGCAACTCCTCCTTTTTGTGCTACTAAGCTTATTTCCATTTCAGCCCACAACTCCTTAATGCTCTGTTCAACAGTCTCGTTGGGGATATCCTTTATTCTGGATATCTTGCGGACCACCGGGGATGCACGAAATTCAGCCACATTCCCTCCGTCAGCCAGTGCCTTCTGTGCCAAATCGTTAAATTTCATTATAGTTTGCACCACAAGCTGCGCCCTCTCGGGTGTGGTATAAGTGTCAATTTCATGATAAGCATTCTGCATCAGGAAGTCTTCCCTCAACATCTTGGATACCAATAGCAGCAGTTTATCTTTTTCGGGTAAAGCCTCGGGTCCAACCAGCCTGACAATTTCCTCAAGTTCTGCTTCCAGCTGAAGCATCTTCAACGCAGCAGTCCTGGTCTCAGACCATCCTGGCACTATATCATTCCAGCATTCGGCAACCGAATCTGCATAGAGACTATAGCTGGTAAGCCAGCTTATGGCAGGGAAATGCCTCTGGTTTGCCAGCTGCGCATCCAGTGCATATACCGCATCTACTATCCTGAGGGTATTCTGAGTTACAGGTTCACTGAAGTCACCTCCGGGGGGACTAACAGCACCAGTCACTGTCACAGAACCCATCCTGTGAGGAGAGCCCAAACACTCAACCTGCCCAGCCCTCTCATAGAAAGATGCCAATCTAGAACCCATATATGCGGGGAATCCTTCTTCTCCCGGCATTTCTTCCAGTCTGCCCCCAATTTCCCTCATCGCCTCTGCCCACCTCGACGTGGAATCCGCAACCAACAAAACATCATATCCCATATCCCTGAAATATTCAGCCATTGTGATACCAAGGAATATACTCGCCTCACGAGCCACAACAGGCATATTGGAGGTATTAGCTATAAAAATTTCCTTTTCCTCCAAAGACCTGCCGGTCTTGGGATCTGTAAGCTCTTTAAAGCTATAAAGAGCATCAGCCATCTCATTACCTCGCTCACCACATCCGACATAGATATTCAAATGCGTTTGCGACCACCTGACGAGCTGTTGCAAGGTAACTGTCTTTCCTGTACCAAAGCCACCAGGTATTGCCGCTTTGCCACCAAGGGCAAGGGGAAACATATAATCCATAATGCGCATGCCGGTAACTAGCAATCTCTCGGTCGGCTGGCGTTTACTATATGGCCGCGGTTTTTTAATGGGCCACTTCTGCATCATGGTGAGTTCTTGAACTTCACCATCTTTTTCCAAGCGGGCTACAATATCTTCAACGGTGTAGTCGCCCTCAGATATCGCTTTTACCACCCCACCTTTATCGGGAGGAACCATTATCCTGTGTTCAATCAATCCGGTTTCGGGAACAGTTCCTATAATACTGCCCCCTCCAACCGTATCACCAACCTTGACCGTAGGAGTAAAGTGCCACTTCTTATCACGCGGAAGAGCATAAGACTTAATTCCACGCGCTAGGAATTCATTACCACCTGCCATCAAATCAGTCAGTGATTTCTGCAGTCCATCATAGATAGCCCCTATGATACCTGGACCCAGTTCAGCAGACAGAATGCCGCCAGTGCCCTTAACTTCATCACCAGCCTTCAATCCCTGTGTATCCTCGTGCGCCTGAATCACCGCACGATCGCCTTCTAACCCTATAATTTCTCCAACCAACCCCTCGTTCCCTATCTCCACAACCTCAAAGACCTGAGATCCTCTCATGTCTTCTGCTATAACTACCGGTCCCGATATGCGCCAAATTTTACCCACGGCTACACTGCCCCCTAAGAATAGTTAAATTTGTAAATCAAATCCTATAAAATCTCTAATATACCGTTTATAGTAACCCCTAACATCCGTATATCGCGTTCCATATTTAGATGGAACCTCAACAACCACTGGAGTTACTCTCTTTTCTTCTCTCATCTTATCCAGCAGATCTTCCACATGTTCCCTGTAATCCTCCAGCAATACCACTATACCCACCCCAGGATCATCAAGCAACTCTTTTAAAAACCCTCTAACCTCTTCACGGATACCATCACCTCCGCTAAGTGAACAGTACCTGCTAAGACCTGCCGTTCTTAAACCGTTAACTAAATCCTCATCCCCTATTACAGCTATATCTAAATTGCGTATAAGCGTCATGATGCTAACACCAGATAATCCTTCATTTCAGCCCCTGGCACACCGTCAATTATGCCTTTGAAAATAATTCTAAGGTTGCGTATTTCTATCTCCTTAAGCAACAAATACCATATCATCATAAGAGGAGACATCACTCTTGGTGACAACAACCCCTTGAGTAGCCTGAACCTGTGCTTCTCAATAACCCCTTCTATAACCGCAGGATTCTTTGTCTTATCATAACTACTTACCACCCCCTGAACCACTTCCAGATACGGGGTCCCTGTTAACTTCGGCGACAGCTCATTTAACTTAAGCGTCAACAATTCTTTAATCAACGACTCAGACATCAGATTACCGCCACTAATAATGCCTTCAAGCGTCTCTACCCCCAACCCTCCAGCAACAGTTCTCAGCACCAACTTCAGATTCGCCAGGTCAGCAATAAGACCAAAAGATTTAGCAAATACGTCTCTATCCCTTACTTTACTGGTAACCTCTAGCATGCTCCTGTAATATTCATTATCCAACCTGGCTTCAGCTCCCAATCTTCCCTTTCCAACACCGCTCAGGCGCTTCTCATTCTCAGTTAAGATGCCAGCATACGTTCCCAGCTTACATTCAGTAAGCACAGCAACGATACCGCCTATGTCCTCAGCAGCAAAGAGCCTGTCCAGAGCCCCACTATTATAAATGACACCAAGAGGAATTAACCGAGCCTTTTTCTCGCTGGAGATATTCCATAAACACGACTTAATGTTGAGGACATCATATTTTACTACATATGCCCTCAATATCTTAAGCATGTCATCCGGTAACAGTCCAAACTGCTCCATTCTCCCAATACAGTTATGGATATATCCCCATAAAGCTTGGTCAATATCAGCAAATGTCCCAAGAGGAACTCCCTCAAGATAGCTCCCCACATCGGTATCACTGATAACACCAAGCACATCCTGGTTATTAGAAGCCCTCAGCAACCCCTCTATATGCTCAGAGGACACTAATTTAGCTTCCTCGCCTTTCAGATATCCCGATGAAAAGGCAGACTTGGTATTCAAGAAAAAAACACCCCCTACATCCCTTTAAAAAGTTTCTCGTTCAACTCAGGTGAAATCTTGGGCAGCAACACCTCAAGTCTGGTGTCATATGTATTATCCACTCTCACCATACTATCGATGCTCTCTGCCACCACACCACCACTGCAATCAATCTTGTTAACTGCTTTTACCTTAGAGCCAAGATCTTTTTCGCGTTTAATAATTTTTTCAACAGTCCCCACGTCTTTTGAAGCAACAAGAACATTTACCTCATCAAGTTCAATCGTAGTGATAGCATCTCTTATCAAATTCGCAAGACCCTCCTCACTGGGGGCTTTTACCATCTCATTTCTTGCCTGTTTAACAATTCTATCAACTACGCTGGCTTTAGCTACCAATAACTCGTGGCGCGCCGCAACGGCAGCCCGTGCCCTGATCCTGGCAGCCTCCTCTTCAGCCTCCCGCAATCGCCTGCTCTTTTCTTCCTCAACCCTTGCCTGCTTCTGCTGTCGAGCATTCTCCCTTTCCTGCTTGGCTTTTTCTTTCGCTTCCGCGATTACAGTCTGGGCTTCACCTTCTACCTTACTTAGAATAGCCTCGCTTATTTTCTCCATCCCGCTCATCATATGCTCCTACATAAAGCCTAACATACTTAATGCCATAATAGTAAAGACCAATCCCAAAACTCCCAGAAGCTCAACAAAAACTGCTAACATCATAGCGTTGGTTAATATCTTCCCCTTAGTTTTCGGCAGCATTGCTATACCCGAAGCACATACCTGCCCCTGATATATTGCCGATAAGAGTTCAGCAGCACATGCTATGATTCCACAACCAAGAACCTGCAGACCTGCACCGCCTGTCGCTGGTAAGTTGGGGATTACGGACGTCACAATTAGTATCAAAACTATAAGCCCATAGAAACTCTGCGTCATTGGCAGAGAGGACAAAACGATGACGTTCCTGAACTCCCCTGGCTCCTCAGATAGAGTCGCCACTCCAGCAGATGCTGCATTGGCTATACCGATCGAAGAACCGGCCAGCCCACCTGCTAGCGCTATCGCACCACCAATGGTAGCCAAAGATGCTGGATCCATTTGTTTTCCTCCTCATTTATCTAAATCTGATTTCCCTAAGATTTTTCTGCTACGGGTATAACTACCCGTGATTTTAACCGAAATGGACTATATGCCTTTCCCCCTCCTTCATAAAACTTGAATAAAAATTCTACAAAACATAGCCTCAACGCATGTATAAAACCAGTAAGACCGCAGAGAATTAAGTTAATCCCATGTCCAAAGAGAAGGATTATCAACATTACGAGCACCCCGAGAACAGACCCAACCACACCTGCTGGCATCATTCCCCCAAACAGCACAGCCAT
>JAGHDJ010000020.1 GCA_021159955.1 Dehalococcoidia bacterium | reverse complement strand
TGTTATGTGTGTGGGTTTGGCAGAGATAGAGAATCTTGCCCAGGCAACTGCTGGGGGTGCAGGCAATATAATGATACTGGTGGGGGCTGACACTGGGCGTGACGGACTTCATGGTGCTTCCGGGCTGGCGTCGCGGACATTTGAGGATGCTGCTGAAGAATTACGCCCCACTGTTCAGGTAGGTAACCCCTTTCTGGAAAAATTACTTATGGAGGCCTGTCTGGAACTGGTTAAGACAGACTGGATTGTTGGTCTTCAGGATCTTGGGGCAGCTGGTTTGACTAGTTCTACTGTAGAGTGTGTTGCCAAGACGGGCAATGGTATGGAGCTGGATATTTCTCGCGTTCCTCGCCGTGAAGAGGGAATGACTCCTTATGAAGTTATGCTTTCTGAATCTCAGGAGCGCATGCTGGTGATTGTCAAACCGGGATATGAAGATAGGGTTACCACTCTGTTCAAACACTGGGGCTTGCGTAGCGATGTTATTGGCAGGGTTACAGATGATGGCATAGTGCGAATAAAGGAAAAAGGCAAGACGGTGGGGGCAGCACCTGTAGAGGCGTTGAGTGATCCTCCTCTGTATTATCCTCGGGTGAGAAAACCTGCCTGGCTGAAGCATCTGCAGAGGGTCAATCTAGAAACCATTCCTGATGTTACCGCTTCAGATTGCAATGCTGTGCTTTTGCAGTTGCTGGCATCACCCAGCCTTACCAGTAAGAAGACTATATATCGGCAGTATGATCATCAGGTGTTGAATAATACTGTAATTCCTCCGGGGCATGACGCTGCGGTACTGCGTATAAAGGGCACCAGGAAGGCGATAGCGGTCAGTGCCGATAGTAACGGTCGTTATTGTTATCTTGATCCCTATGCAGGGGGTATGATTACTGTGGCGGAAGCCGCACGCAATCTGGTGTGCAGTGGAGCTGAGCCGCTGGCGATAACGGATTGTCTTAACTTTGGCAATCCGGAGAAGAACGATGTTTATTACCAGCTTAAGGAATGCGTGCGGGGCTTGGCTCATGCGTGCCGTGTGCTCAAGACGCCGGTTATCAGCGGTAATGTTAGTCTCTATAACGAGACTTATGATAAGGCAATTTATCCCACTCCTGTAGTGGGAATGTTCGGATTGATTAGTGACGTTGGGCGGTGCTGTACCGTGGGCTTTAAGGATAAGGGTGATGTGGTGTTCTTGCTTGGCGGAGATGATGATATTGATGCCAGTTCTGCGCTTGCCGGCAGTGAGTATGTGGAGATGGTTCATGAGAAAGTGGCTGGAAGGCCATCTATAAGCATCACTACAGAGAAAAAGGTGCAGAAATGCTGTCTCAGGATGGTCAGGAAGGGTGTTCTCAAATCGGCTCACGATTGCTCGGATGGTGGACTGGCAGTCGCTCTTGCTGAGAGCTGTATCATTGGCGATATTGGATTTAAGGGAGAAGGTTGGTACTTCCCTAGAAGTATCAGTGGACGACTTGACGTTGCCCTGTTTGGCGAGGCTCAATCGAGAATAGTGGTCTCGGTAGCGCCGAATAAGGTCGGGTTACTTGAGGAAATAGCTGCCAGAAGCCCTGTGAAGCTTCAGAAACTGGGTGTCGTTGGCGGCAGGTCTCTTACCATTAAAGATTATATCAATGCCTCTCTGGGCGATTTAAGGCGCTCTTGGTGTGACGGGCTGGAGATGGCTCAGCAGGATTAATTGCTGTGCTGTTTTATGTTCTTTATGGTTCCCCCTCCCAGCACGATATCCCCGTCGTAGAATACTGCTGTCTGTCCCGGGGTTATTGCCATCTGGGGTTCATCAAACAGCACGTTAACTTTATCTTCTGGCAGTGGTGCTATCAGAGCATCTGCTTCTTGATGACGATATCTTATTTTAACCTTAGCCCTGACAGGTTCTGGCAGGAGGGGAATGGCTATCCAATTCACCTCGTCTACCGTGAGTTCATTTTGATATAGCTCACTCTTTGGACCTACAGTGATGGAGTTTTCCTCGCGGTTTATGGCGGTGACATACAGCGGTTCTGAGGAAGATAGCCCCAGACCCTTACGCTGTCCGATAGTGTAGAAAGGGATTCCCCTGTGTTGTCCAAGGACATTGTCCTGGACATCTATTATTGGGCCTGTCCGGGTGGCTTCTTCTATGAGAGAGTAATACCCCCCGGCGATGAAATCCTGACTTTCTTTCTTGTCTTTCATCTCAAGACCAAAAGTTCGAGCCATTTCTCTTGCCTCTGGTTTGGTGTATGTGCCCAACGGGAAGAGGGTATGGATTAGTTGCTCCTGTGACAGGGAGGAGAGGAAATAAGATTGGTCCTTTGTAATATCCCTGGCTTTTTTAAGTAGATAGCGCTGTCTGCGCTTATCGTATTCTGTCTGGGCATAGTGTCCTGTGGCGAAGTAGTCGAACTTCAACCCGCTGTCCTGAGCTTTCCTGAGAAGAGCTCCAAATTTGACTCTGCAGTTGCATCTGACACAGGGATTGGGAGTTCTTCCGGATAGATATTCATGCGATGTGTATTCCAGAACGTTTTTCTTGTATTCTTTTGTCAGGTCGA
>JAGHDJ010000026.1 GCA_021159955.1 Dehalococcoidia bacterium | reverse complement strand
GCACCAGCCTCCGGAGCTGGGTGCGAGCGTTCGAGTCGCTCCAGGGGTATTGGAGCTAACTTATGTTGGAAGGATGAAAAATAGCATTGTCTGAAGGAACAAAGGGAATGATTGAGATTCGATGGCATGGCAGGGGGGGGCAGGGTGCCGTAACCTCGGCGGAGATGATTGCCCTCGCTGCTATAGGCGGAGGGATGTATGCTCAGGCCTTTCCTAGTTTTGGGCCGGAGAGGCGGGGTGCTCCCGTCCTCGCTTTTAACAGGATAAGTCAAAAGCCTATCAAAGTGCGGTCAGCGATTGGGTATCCTGATATTGTTGTAGTCCTTGACCCCAAACTGCTTTCTGTCGTAGATGTGTCTCATGGGCTTAGTGAGCAGGGTTTGATTATACTCAATACCAAGAAGCAGCTAGTTGACATAAAGTCGGAATTCAATGTCAAACATCATATGGCTATTGTTGATGCCACTAGCATAGCACATGAGATTCTCGGGTTACCCATTGTAAACACGGCTATGTTGGGTGCATTGATAAAAGCCAGTGAGGTTATTGAGCTGGACTTGCTGGATGTTCCGATAAGAAATAGGTTTGGTAGGGTTGGGGAAAAGAATGTTAAGGCTTGCCGTAGAGCTTATGCCGAGACTTTAGTAGAGGAGATTTAAGATTGGACAAGTCAGAAGATTCACTCACCTGGAAGGATTTAGAGATAGGTTGTGTGGTAACGGAGCCAGGAAGCGCCAGTGAGTATAAAACTGGTGATTGGAGGTCTCAGAGGCCTGCTTGGGATACCAGCAAATGTGTTAAGTGTGGTATGTGTTACATTTTTTGTCCTGAAGGTTGCATTCATCAAGATTCCGAAGGGTATTTTGAGGCTGACCTTTATTACTGTAAGGGGTGCGGCATATGCGCCAGGGAATGTTGGACCGGGGCAATAACTATACTGGAGGAAGAGGAATGATGTCACAGAGGGTTGGTATAGAGATTTCTCTTGCTGTTGCAGAGGTGGCGAAACTAGCTGATGTGGATGTCGTAGCTGCTTATCCCATTACGCCGCAAACCCATATTGTTGAACGTTTAGCAGAACTGGTGGCAAATGGAGAGTTGAGTGCAGAGTATATCCCCGTCGAGTCGGAGCATTCGGCGATGAGTGCCTGTCTTGGCTCGTCGGCAGTGGGAGCACGAACATTTACTGCCACTGCGGGGCAAGGATTAGAATTGATGCACGAGGTAGTCGATGTGGCGCCATCATTGAGGTTACCTATAGTTATGGCAGTGGCTAACCGTGCCTTATCTGGTCCATTGAGTGTGTGGTGTGACCACTCGGATGCTATGGGTGTCCGTGACTGCGGATGGGTTCAGATGTTCGCTGAGAATGGTCAGGCGGCTTTTGATCTTTCCCTGTGTGCTTTTAGAATAGCAGAAGATCCGTCGGTATTGCTCCCTACGATGGTTCATCTGGATGGGTTTAGTTTATCTCATGTCATAGAACCTATCTCCATGCTTGAAAAGGACGAGTTGGAAGGGTTCATCCCTCCGTATGAGCATCCATTCCCCCTTCGTCCAGATAAACCGGTTACTATGGGGGCATTTGCTCCTCCTGTTATATATACTGAGACGAGAAAGGCTCAAGAGGTAGCCTTGCGGTCATCCAAAAAGGTTATTTTACAAGCGTGGAAGGAGTTTGGGCACAGATTTGGGCGTTACTATTCCCCTGTTGAGGGTTATAAATCGAAAGAAGCCACCACGCTGCTCTTGACTATGGGAAGCTTTGGCGAGACGGCAACAGTTGCCATAGATAGAATGAGAGATAATGGAGAGAGTGTGGGTTTAATAAACTTGCGTCTGTGGAGACCCTTCCCATTTGATGAGATTCGACAGGCGGTTAGGAATGCCGATATTGTTATCGTTTTTGACCGTTGCCTTTCTTCAGGAGGTCCTGGTGGACCTGTTTGCTCTGAAATCAGGTCGGCTCTGTATGGAGAGAAGAAGCAACCGCAGGTGGTCAGCTTCATAGGAGGGTTAGGCGGTAGGGATGTGACCCCTGACGATTTTGTTAATGTGATCAGGAGAGGTATTGAGATCGCTGAAAAGGGGTCGGATGAAGAGTATGAGATGATTGGGGTGAGAGAGTAACGATGGATAAATTCACTGTATTTACCCCTCAGTTGTTACCACAGGAAGAGCTTTTTGCTTCTGGACACAGGGCATGTGTTGGCTGTGGTGAAGCGTTGGCGGTGAGACTTGTCTGTAAGGCATTGGGAAGAGATGTCGTGATTGTAAATGCTACTGGCTGTATGGAGATTGTATCATCACAGATTCCCCGTACTTCTTGGAAAGTACCGTGGATACACACTTTATTTGAGAATACTGCTTCTGTGGCTTCCGGTGCAGAAGCCGGTCTGAAAATATTGAGAAAGAAAGACAGGTATTCTGGAGGAAAGGTCACTGTAGTGGCTATGGCGGGGGACGGAGGCACATCTGATATTGGACTCCAAGCGCTCTCGGGAGCGATGGAGAGGGGGCATAATCTCCTGTATGTCTGTTATGATAATGAGGCATATATGAATACTGGTGTGCAGAGGTCCAGCTCTACGCCACTGGGAGCATCAACGACAACCTCGCCTGCTGGCGAGAAGAGCGTAGGACAATTTTCCTGGAAGAAAAATATGCCTGCTATCGCTGTTGCTCATAATATTTCGTATGTAGCTACTGCTAGCCCGAGCTATCCCTTTGATTTAATGGATAAGGTTAGGAAGGGTGTTGAAGCAACGGGGACTTCCTATATCCACATTCTATCCGTTTGTCCTACGGGTTGGCGGTGTGGCTCGGATATGGCTGTTACATTAGGTCGGTTGGCTGTAGAAACGGGGGTTTTCCCTCTTTACGAGGTGGAGGATGGTAAGTATAAGTTGAGTTTAGATTTTCCACGGCTTAGGCCAGTGAGGGATTATTTGAAGCATCAGGGGAGGTTCAGGCATCTCACGGATGTCATCATAGACAAGATTCAAGATAGGGTGACCGATGAGTACTTGAAGCTTAGGAGAAAAGCGAGTGAGGATTAAAACTAGCGAGATGCACCAGAAGGTTGGTGCTGTTTTAGATAGTTATCAGAGAGACAAAGGTTTGCTGATATCCATACTGCAGGATATCCAGAAAGAATACAATTACTTGCCTCGGGAAGCGCTGGAGTATGTTTGTTTGGAAATGTGTATTCCCTTGAGCCAGATATATAGCGTAGCCACCTTCTTTAAAGCCTTCAGTTTAAAGCCCAGGGGACGTCATATAATTTCGGTTTGTCTTGGTACGGCGTGTTATGTCAGGGGAGCCGCCAAGGTTTTAGAGAGTATTGAGAGTGAACTGAAAGTCTCACCCGGCGAAACTACAGATGATGGAAGATTTACCTTGGAGACGGTCAACTGTGTTGGTGCTTGTGCGTTAGGTCCGATGGTGATAATTGATGAAGAGTATCATGGGGAGATGAAAACGGATAAAGTCAGCTCATTGCTGGAGAAATATAGTTGATTTACGGAGAGGATAAAGGGTGATAATGGTAAATTCACCAGAGAAACTGGAAACTTTAAGAAAATCAATACTTGCCAAGAGAGATCCCAATAAGATTCGCATAGCTGTATGTGGAGGGACAGGGTGCCTTGCTTTGGGGAGCAAGAGTGTTGCTGAGGCTTTTGAGCGCGAGTTAAAGGGCAGGGGCTTGGAAACCAAAGTGGATTTCAAGTTGACTGGATGTCATGGTTTTTGTGAAAAGGGACCATTGGTTGTTATCTCTCCACGGGGGATTTTCTATCAGCAGGTTGGCGCGAAGGATGTTGCCGAGATAGTTTCGGAGACAGTTATTGAGGACCGTGTAGTTGATAGATTATTGTATTCTGGTCCTGATGCAGGAGAGAAAAAGATTGTCCACGAGGAGGATGTGCCATTTTATAGTGGGCAGAGCCGATTTGTTTTTGGCAACAATGGACAGATTGATCCTGCTAGTCTTGATGACTATCTTGCGGTTGGTGGTTACTCTGCCTTAGAGAAAGTAATCTCTGGGATGCAACCGCAGCAGGTTATTGATGAAATTAGGAAATCCGGTCTACGGGGGCGGGGTGGAGGTGGCTTCCCCACGGGTAGAAAATGGGAGGCTTGCCGTGGGGCTAAAGGTGATATTAAGT
>JAGHDJ010000012.1 GCA_021159955.1 Dehalococcoidia bacterium | reverse complement strand
CTGTCCGGTGGTGAAGTCTAGCACTACCTCGTAATAATTACCCTTATTACGAATAGATACTGAGCTTGGTGCAGGTGAGGGAGTTGGTGTCACCGCAGGTGTGGGTGTCGATGTGGGAGAGGGTGAAGGAGTTTCTGTCACGATTGGTGTTGATGTCGCTATAGGCGTTGGTGTCAGTGTGGGAACAGGCGTTGCCCTTATCATTGGTGTGGATGTCGCAGTGGGTGATGATGCAGGAGTTGGAGTGAGAGCAGGCGTTTTTTGAGTGCAACCAACGAGGGATAAAGAAACCAGCAAAATCAGAGATATTAGAATGCGAAATTGGGGAATCCTTGCCATAGAATGCTCTGCTTAACTCCCTCGTTTATGAATAACCAGCCATTCCTACTGTAACCAGTTTCCAGCTTTGCTGTCAATTGGTCACTTTGCCAAACACTCCATCATTCCATTCGGCGGAAGGCTATCACTGCCGGCACCATCATTACAGCCCAGAAGATAAGCAGCACCAGCACGTCGGTGCTGATGTCGTGCAGGCGTATTGATTCAAGAACTGCTTGAGGCACGTTTCCTCTCAGTGTCACCTGGCGAATGGGATCCACTCCATAAGTCAGGGGGTCTATCCGCCCCAGCCACTCCAGCCACGTGGGCACGTCTCGCAGTGGAAAGAAGGAGCCGCTGAGGAAAAACATCGGCATCAGTATGAAATTCATCAGTACAGGGAAAGCTTCCATTGACTGCACGCGAGAAGCGATGAGCACTCCCAGAGAGGTCATCGCTGCCGCCGTTAACAACATCAAGCCCACCAGTTGTAGTATTTGTGTGACATTCAAGCTAACGCCGATGAGGGGAGACAGGAGCAGTATAATGAGTCCCTGGAACACAGCTACGGTGCTGCCTCCGGCTACCTTGCCCAGGGCAACGGCACTGCGAGATATCGGCGCCACCAACACTTCTTTCAGGAAGCCGAATTCTCGGTCCCAGACGATGGAGATGGCGGAGGAGACCGCAGTAAAGAGGACCGCCATAGAAATAATACCGGGGAAAAGGAATAATTTGAAGTCCATATTACCCCCTGCAAGTCCTGACATAGATGGGGATAGTCCACTGCCGAAGACGAAGAGGAAGAGCAAGGGTTGCCCCAGTGAGGCGACTATACGCATACGGTCACTCCAGAAACGTAAAATTTCCCGATACCATATGGTGTATATCCCCTTGAGATTGCGTTGTATCTCGCTCACTGGTTATTCTTCTCCTATCTTCGCCTTCTCATATGGACATTTGCGCGGAGGCCATCTTTAGCACTCGCTTCCTCATCTCGAATGGCATGTCCTGTCATTTTGATAAAGACATCATCCATACTTGGTCGTCGTAAACTCACGCTGTGCACTTCTATTGCCCTCGTTCCATTGCCTAGAGTGGACAAGAGCTTCGGGATGAATTTGTCTCCCCTGGGGACTTCGAGAATTAGTTCTTCTTTTACACGTCGAGCTTCGATTTGAAATTTTTCCTTAAGCCGCTGTGCTGCTATTTCATCGTTCTCGGTTTTCAGTGTGATGACATCTCCGCCCACCATTCCCTTTAGCCTTTCAGGTGTATCCAGAGCTACGACCTGTCCGTGGTCTATGATGAGTACGCGGTCGGCGTGTTCTACTTCGTCCATG
The DNA here is from genome assembly GCA_021159955.1 of Dehalococcoidia bacterium. Classification (GTDB taxonomy): domain Bacteria; phylum Chloroflexota; class Dehalococcoidia; order UBA2247; family UBA2247; genus JAGHDJ01. The sequence continues at coordinate 2,185 of JAGHDJ010000012.1, read as the reverse complement.
TAGTGAGTAGTGAGGAGAATGCTTAGTCCCTCTTTCTTGCGCATAGCGATTATGTATTCCCATATGTGATGCCGTGTCTGCGGGTCCAGACCCAGAGTCGGTTCGTCCAGGAAGAGTACCTGGGGATGATGTAGTAATCCTCGTGCTATTTCTAACCGTCGCTTCATACCTCCAGAGAAAGTGCGCACCTCGTTTTTGGCTCGTTCGGTTAATTCTACTATCTCCAGGAGTTCGCTGACGCGTTCCTTGAAAACATCCCCCGGTATGTTGAAGAGCATAGCGTGAAAGTGGAGGTTCTGCATTGCTGTCAGTCGGTCGTCCAAGCTGGGATCCTGAAAGACCAGTCCTATAGATTGGCGTACCTTGGTGCGCTGGTGAACTACATCGTAGCCGGCGACGGTTGCCGTGCCCGAAGTGGGGCGCAGTAAAGTGCACAGCATTTTGATAGTGGTGGTTTTACCCGCCCCGTTGGGTCCCAGCAGTCCGAATATCTCTCCCTGCTTCACTTGGAAAGTAACTTTGTCCACCGCCGTCAGGTCGCCGAATTTACGAACTAATTCTCTGGTTTCTATGGTGTTCATGCTGAATTTAAAAACCTCCGCCTGGACTTAAAATCTTCGCCGCTTATGCAATCTCTCCCGCTGGCAGTTTTCCCCATCTTTATCCTTCTACTTTTTCCTTGAGATTTAGTGTCTGTCTGACAAGTTCCTTCTCATGATCGTAGTTGATAACCACTGGAGCATAATCTTCTGTGCCATTACCGGCCCGGCGCTGTGTAACCCTGTGGTATAGGCATGACCCCAGCATCTCAGCGGTAAAGGTTCCCGCCCTCGGCTTTTTTAACCAGCTCCTCATTGCTGGCACTTACGTGGGTATAGCGGTTCACCGTGTCGTTAATGAGCGGAGAGCAGCAGGTCATAATGTTCCTGTATCTTGGGTCTAACGTCCAGGCGTAGCTGGCTTTATTTGCCTCGACGACCGTACGGGTGTTCTTGTTCTCAAGTATATTCCTTACCCTTTTCCCGTTCATGAAGACCCGCGGTTTAAGCTTTTTCAAGCTCTCCTCAAATTGTTCAGGTGTCATCAATGCCATTTACTCGTTATCTCCTTTTAATTTATCAGGATTGAGTTCGTGCGTCAACTAAATTGCTGAGAATACTATTTGCTGGTTCTTTGTCCTTTGCCGCACCAAATTCTTACCCTCGAGGTATTTTATGTGAGCGATGGTTTCTCCCACGGCGAACCACTTTTGCATGGAAGGGAATAGTTCCCACGAGCTGTATTTTATATCCCACTTTATATAAGGGGCTACTTGAAAGGCGTTTTTTTCTCCATCTTTAAGCGCAGAGAGAACTTCACTTAATCTGTCCTGATGGTGTTTTTTGAGCTCGGTAATCCTTTTTTTATGGTCACTGAAGATGTGCCGATGTCCTGGCAGCACAAGGTTGACATCAAGGGGATAGACCTTGTCCAGACTTGCCAGATACTCTTTGAGGGGGTTGTCTATCTCGGGCCAGAATGTAATGTTGGGCGTAATTTTAGAGAGTATATGGTCTCCTGATACAAGGATTTTTTTATCGGCTTCATAAAGGCACATATGACAGGGAGAATGGCCTGGGGTTTCAATGCACCTGAAGGAGTAATCTCCAATATCTATAACGTCATCCTCTTTAACGGTGTTAAATTTGATACTGTGCTTTAAGCTATACTGGCGGCCAGGAAGGGCTTTCATAATCTTCCCCAACTCGTCATCCGAGAAACCGTGCGCTTTGTAAATAGAGCCGAAGTTTTTCCAGCGCTCTTCGCCAATCATAGCAACAATAGAGGCTTCCAGCTTGCTGATATATACCTTTGATGTGTCTGTGGCAAGATTTGATACCAGACCTAGATGGTCTGCATGCAGGTGCGTGATGAAAAAATCCGTCTTGTGCAGGTCCACGTTTAGTTTTTTCAGGTCGGATGTCATCTCGCTCATACACTCTTCCCGATTCATCCCGGTATCAATTATCAGGAATCGTCCTTGCCCTTTTATCAGGTAAGAGTTTATCGACCTCAGGGGATTTCGAGGTAGGGGAATCTCCATTCTGTAGACGTGTGGCAGGACTTCTTCAATCATTGGGCGGGGCTCCAATCTCGTAAAGGTTCGCCCCATTATATCACTTCATTGGGGGTTTTTATATCTCGG
>JAGHDJ010000047.1 GCA_021159955.1 Dehalococcoidia bacterium | reverse complement strand
GGTGAAGTGGTTAATAAAGGGGACCAGTATTTAGTTATCCTGACCGGTGGGATCGGGATGAAGGTATGGACTCCTTCGTTGGTCTCTGACGCAGCTGAACTTGGGGAAGTAACATACTTATATACCGATCTAATCCTTCGTGAAAACGATGTCAATCTATATGGATTTATCGAAGCGAAAACGCGTGATCTTTTTAGAACGCTGGTTAAGATAAATGGTGTTGGCCCAAAAGCTGCTTTATCCATCCTTTCAACTCTCACACTGCAAAACATTTATCAGGCAGTTTTCCAGAAAGATGTCCAGCGATTTATTCTTGTTCATGGTATTGGGAAAAAAACAGCGCAGAAAATCATTCTTTATTTGCAAGACGAACTGGGGCCTTTAACATCGGTAGATGATGGATTTACCTCGCCAGTAGATATTGATACAGAACTGCTGGATGCACTGGTAGGATTGGGATATAGTATTGTGGAAGCACAAGCGAGCATCCAATCACTACCGGAGGATGTGGAAGATGATTTAGAAACCCGGCTTCGTTTAGCGCTTAGGTATTTCTCGTAAAAATTATTCAATATGTTAAAATCTGAAGCTGCTTAGAAATAGGAAAATTATTTGATGGCAAGTTTGACTCGAGAATTAGGAATCGACCTCGGAACTTCATTTATTGTAATTGCCGAAGGACCAGAAATTGTATTGCAAGAACCTACAACGGTTGCTATTTTACTTGATGAATGGAAGATGATCGAATGGGGTCAATCGGCGAAAGATATGTTTGGTCGTGTTCCTGATGATATCGAGGTTGTTAATCCTATCCAAAATGGTGTGATAGCGGAATATGAAATTACAGAAAATTTATTAAGATATATTGTACAGAAAATTTGCGGTCCAATGGTTCTTTTTAGACCAAAATTGATGATTACCGTACCATGCAATATAACGAGTGTGGAGAGCCGTGCAGTGCATGAGGCAGGTATTGGTGCTGGGAGCAGAGAAGTCTACTTAATTCAACAGCCGCTTGCGGCAGCATTAGGAATAGATTTGCCAATATCACCACCATCTGGAAACATGGTTATTTCACTAGGTGGGGGAACGAATCAAGTAGCGGTTATGGCGATGAACAGCATCATATCTTCCGGGTTAGATCGCACGGGTGGACAAAAAATGGATGAGGAAATTATCAACTACATTCGTAAGCAGTATGGGGTTATCTTAAGTAAGACTACCGCTGAAGTTGTCAAGATGCGTGTAGGTGCAGCTATCAAAGAAGAAGAAATATTAACACTTGAAGTTCAAGGGCAGGACCAAATAAGTGGATTACCAAGATCTGTAACAATTTCTACAGAAGATTTAGTTGAGGCGCTTCAAAGTTCTCTTGAAGAAATAATTAAATTGGTAAAACGTGTGCTTGAGGCAACACCTCCTGAGCTTGTATCAGACATCATGGACCGCGGCGTCGCGCTTTGTGGAGGAGGGACTCAGCTGCGGGGAATAGATAGATACTTGACACGTGAGTTGGGAATTCCAGCTTATCTTGTCGATAATCCAACCACCTGTACAGCTGAAGGCGCTGCGAGAGCATTAACGATGCTTCCAGATTTAAAAAGGGCTATCAAGCAATAAAAAAGAAGAGGCGAAATGTAGTGCACCCCATTTATTGGACATAAATTAAGTGGAGATGAAGGACTGAGTTCTGAATTGAACAGGACTCAGTCCATTTAGTTTAACCTTAATCCTGCGATTATTGTAGTAATCAATATACTCGGGCAGTTCTTCTGAGAAGTTTTCAACTGAAGAGAACTTTTGGTTGTGATAGAACTCAGACTTGAGAATGCCAAAGAAGTTTTCGATGACACTGTTGTCATAACAGTTTCCCTTTCGGGACATGCTCTGCCGGATGCCTTTATCTTTGAGCATCTTTTGGTAGACTTTCATTTGATACTGCCAGCCCTGATCTGAATGCAGGATTAGCTGGCTGTTATCAGGGATTTTCTGAAAGGCGTCTTTTAGCATTTCAGTGACCTGGCGGAAGTTCGGGCTCTTGGACAAAGAATAGCTGATGATCTCACCATTGAAGAGGTCCATGATAGGGGAAAGATAGAGTTTCTGCCCAAATAGCTTGAACTCGGTGATATCCGTTGCCCATTTCAGGTTAGGCCTTTCAGCTTTGAAATCACGTTTTAACAGGTTGGGAGCGATCCTTCCCACCTTACCCCGATAGGAACGGTACTTCTTTTTCCGCAGCATACAGGTAAGCTGCTCTTGCTTCATGAGGTTCATGACTAGTTTGTGGTTGGTCCGGAATCCTTGCCGCCTCAGTTCAATCGTGACCCGCCGATAACCGTAACGGCCCTTGTGTTCGTTACAGATGTTCCGGATCACCTCTCGCTCTTTGAGATGCTTGGGGGGCTCACAAAGGCGCTTCAGGTGATAGTAATAACTGCTTCTGGGGATACGCGCTATTATCAGAAGCAACGCTAGAGGATATTTCTTCCGCCTTAGTTCAGAGATAACAGCTACCCGTTCCCTCTTTCGCGCTTTTCCCGCTCCGCAACCAAGGCGTTCAATTTTTTTAGGTATTCATTCTCTGCCCGCAGATACAAATTCTCTTCCAGCAGTTCTTCTTCCCTGTTCTTTGGCAGTTTTGGCTTTGGTGCTTTTGGCTTTCTGCCTTTCTTTTTACTTTCTAATCCTTCAATTCCATATTTCAAGTATCTTTGCTCCCATTGCCAGACTGTTGATGACCCGCTTATCCCAAACTGCATGCCCGCTTCTCCACAAGACAAGTCGTTCTCATGCATGTATTCTAATACTTTGTACTTTTGTTCTACCGTCCAATTGTATGCATGGCTAGTTAACCCTTCTTTACCATGCTCCTGATATTGTCTCAAACTTTGGCTGATCACCTGCCAACTCATTTTGTATCTTCTTGAAACACTTGCTATACTCTCACCTGCTTCTACTGCTTGTACTGCTGCTAACCGTTCTTCTATCCTATATTTTGTCATAATAAAACTGCACCCTTTCTGTTGGTTTTGTGTCCAACTTTTGGGGTGCAGTTCAAAATTCTCTGCTTTTTATTTTTACGAGCGTCTTCGTCTTCCACCAAAAAACAACATACCATAATAGAGCAAGGTGGATAAAGCCTGCACAGCCCCAGCCACATATGTAAGTGCAGCTGCATCAAGAACTTTATCAACCCCCTGTAATTCGCTTCCATGAACTAAACCGGTTGAATGAAGGACCTGTTTTGCGCGTTTGGATGCATCTAGTTCTACAGGGATTGTGACGATGGCAAATAACGCTGTTCCTGCGAAGAGAGCCAAACCAATTAGGGCAAGTTGATCACTGGCCATAAAAAAACCGATCATAAAGACGATTGGCCCAAGCCAGCTGCCAATTTGGACAGAGGGTACCATGAGAGACCTTAAGGCAAGCGGACCATAGTGTTTTTTATGCTGAATAGCATGACCGGCCTCATGTGCAGCCACGCCGGCTGCGGCAATACTTGATCGTCCATAAACAGGCTGACTTAAACGGAGAATTCTTTTCCGTGGATCATAATGGTCGCTAAATGAACCGCGAATGGGTTCTATGCGGACATTCTGAAGGTTATTTGCATCAAGCACTTTTCTAGCTACTTGTGCACCGGTTAATCCGTTACTAATCTGGACTTGTGAATACTTTCGAAAAGCGCCCTGTACCTTCGCCTGCGCATAAAGACCGAGTATCAAAGCGGGAATACTGATTAGGATATATAGTCCATAATTTCCGAAATACATATTATCTCCTTGAAATAAATTAATATC
>JAGHDJ010000069.1 GCA_021159955.1 Dehalococcoidia bacterium | reverse complement strand
CGCCGACGCCGTGCTGGACTGGATTCAGGGTCGAACTGTCTTCAGTGTAGTTTATGGATATGGGCACTTCTCCAATTTTGAAGCCGTTTTCAGATGCCGCTACTATCGTTTCTGCCGATATAGCCATTCCTTTTTCTTCCAGGTTTAATCCCATTACAGCTTTTTTGGAGAATGCCCGAAACCCGGATTCGGAATCGGCTAATTTCTCTCCCGATAGGAATCTGGTTGCGCGCAGGAGAATCTTCTGACCTATACGGCGGTAGCGGGGGATATTGCCTTTCTGAGCTTCCCGAGAGCCGATTACTATATCATAATCATCTGATAGTGCATTGACCAGGAGCGGGATTTCATCTGGTTTGTGCTGTGAGTCGGCATCTATTACTACTAAGATGTCTGGCTCTCTCTTTCTGGCTTCTCTAAATATGCTCTGGATAGTTGCCCCGTAGCCCTTGTTTTCTGGGTGGCAAATGACGGTTGCGCCGGCAAGTCTGGCTATTTTGGCTGTGTCATCACTGCTGCCGTCATCAAGAACGATGACTTCGTCAGCATATTCTCTGGTTTTGAGGACAACTGAGCCGATGTATTTTTCTTCGTTATAAGCGGGCGTGGCGACGATTACCCTGGGGTTAGCAGCCTGGGATGCTTGCATCGTGCCCGCCTTTCATGAGATTTATGTTATGTCCTTATGATAGCTTGTGGGTGTTTGCGGGTCAAGTGTAATAGCGGTGGGGATAATGTGTGGTTGTGGTATTGGAGGGATGTTGGGTATAATTGAATAATGAACCGAGAGAGGGCGTATGCCGTTGCAGGGTCTGAGTATCTTAAGCTGGGACTGATATTGGGGCTGGCGTTCTACGTTGCCTTTATTCCTCACCAGAATTACCTGTATGCGATACACGTTGATGAGTGGGTGCATATGGCATACTCTCGGGCGCTTATGAGCTCCGGGAACGTTGTTTTTGCCGAGCCTTTCTCGACAGGGAAGGTAGCAGGTCTTTCCCCCGGGCTGGAGGCGGGTTTCCATCTTTTCTGGGGGGTCTTTCAGTGTATTAGCGGCATATCCTGGATGACTATATTTCGCTATTTCCCAGGGGTCATATTTATGATGACTGTTCTTTCGGTATATGTTCTGGGCAGGAGGATGGGATTTGGCTGGGAGGCGGCTCTTTTTACCTGCCTGATTCCGACTACTGTGGGGATTATGGGTCCGGCTTTTCTCGTTCCCGTATCTCTGGGGTTGTTATTTATTGTCCTTTCGGTTTTCCTGGTATTTTATTTTCAGACGGTGTGGTCGTACATATTGTTGTTTATCTTCACCTGTTTTTTGCTTGCCACGCATGCTCCGGAGGCGGTGGGAATAGTTCTGATACTGTTCCCCTATTTTCTGCTTAATATTAGAGGGAATACAAGGCACAGCGCAGGGGTTGCTGTTGCCCTGCTGTTGCCGTTCTTTGCTGTGTTTCCGTGGATATCGCATATGTTACTGCCCACATTCAGGTCTCTGTTCAGTCCTCAGGCTATACCTACGTTTATTAATTGGCCGCAGGTTCTTGAGGTCTATGGTTATCTCCCCGCGGGTCTCTGTGTTCTTGGTATATTCCTGCTGGTGAGGAGGGGAGAGAATAAGGACTACGGTTTGGCTTTGGGCTTTTTGGCTTTGCTGGTGATGCTTATGGTTTATATCAGACTGCACTACGGCGTAGGGATAATGTATGACCGCGGGTTGATGTATGCTATGTTGATGATGGGGATACTGGCGGGAGCTGGCCTGGCGTGGGTAAGGAAAATTGAGTTTTTGAAATTGCCGCTAATGGGGAAAGTGCGGGATAGTTCCGTGCCGCACTTCTTTATCCGCAATGGTGGTAACTTGTTGTGTGCGGTTCTCGTTGTCGTGACGCTGGTATTAGCCATACCCGCTCGTCGGAGCGAGCCGTATTATCATATGATAGAAACCGAGGATTACGATGCGTTTGCCTGGGTCAGGGATAATGTCGGTCCTGATTATGAGGAAGCTGTTCTGGCTCCGTGGAAGGCAACTGCTTTTACTGCTATCACGGGGAAGAGGGTTTATACCAGGATACACGCTTATCCTATGGAAAAAGATTATGCGGCTGATAACTTTTTAACTGAAGGGTGTTCGGACAGCGATTTTTTGAGGGAGAATGGTATTTCTATTGTTTATACCGCTGGCGGCTGCAATAACCCTGAACTGCTTGAGGTGCGGGATGGTGTTTACCTGTTGGAGGAGAGATAGAGGGCGAGGCAGGCGACAGTTGCTAGTCAATAGGCGATAGTTCACCGCCCCGCCGAGATTGCTTCGCCCCCGATAAATCGGGGTTCTCGCAAAGACATAGGGGAATAGAGATTGCCACGTCCTTCCGCACAGCGAAGGACTCGCGATGACAAATGAAGGAACTCCTCGTAATGACAAATGGAACGGAATTGCTATTGGCAGCTTTGTTTTGCTACAATACTCGACATAATGTTACTATTTGCTCATACTGGTATAACCTTGGGAGTAGGCTGGCTGATAAAGGAGTATTCCTCCGGCAAGCTAGATACGCCTGCTCTTGAAGTTCACGAGTTGCAGTCTCAAGGGGGTAAGCCTGATTTTAGTGGGGTTATCACTGGTAAGGTTTCTTTTTTCAGCAGTCCCAGGGCGAAGTTGATGGAGATGGCTGCCAGAATAGACCTGAGGGTGTTGTTAGTGGGGTCAATGCTTCCCGATATTATCGATAAGCCTGTAGGTCAGCTAATTTTCAGGGATAGCATAAATAACGGCAGGATATTTTGCCATACGCTTTTATTTTTGCTCATCATCGCTCTGGTTGGGGTATATCTATATCGCAGTGGGGGGAAGTTGTGGATGCTTACTCTCTCGTTTGGCACCTTCGTTCACCTGATTCTTGATGAGATGTGGCTTACTCCCCGAACGCTGTTGTGGCCTCTTTATGGATGGACTTTTCCCAGGATGGATATCACCGTGTCAGCATGGATGCAGGGGATGATGGATGCCTTGTTTTGTAATCCCAAGACATATATTTCTGAAACAGTAGGTCTTATAATACTGGTGTGGTTTCTGGTGGTTCTGGTGAGGAGGGGGAAGGTCAGAGGTTTTCTGCGTGAGGGTTTGATATATGGTTAGAGCCAGGGATTTACCTGTATGCAGGCAAAATATTTAAAGGGGGTGTTTTAGCTATGGATGCGAAGCCGTTTGTTAATGTGGTGGGACTGCAATGTCTGCCTGAGAGTGAGGAGAGGTTATGTAGTTGGTATGATGATATTCATGCTCCGCTGTTAATGAAGTTTAAGGGTCTCAAGAAGATAACCCGCTATAAGACAGCAAATGAAGGGGAAGAGTATCCTACATATCTGATGATAAGTGAGTTTGAAAGCCGAGAAGCATTTGAATTGTATGAAGCTAGCCCGGAGCTTGCTGCTGCCCGTGACGAGATGAGGGAATCGTGGACGGCAGAGGAGCTGAAGGTGCAGTGGCAGGTGCAGTGGCGGGCGCAATATGAATTTGCGGCAGACTGGAAGAGATGAGCTGTTGGGGAACCGACGAAGCCATTTTTTTGACAGGCAAACTGGTTTTAGATAGAATATATGCTTGAGGG
>JAGHDJ010000010.1 GCA_021159955.1 Dehalococcoidia bacterium | reverse complement strand
GGCAATACGAAGAAGCTCGCCGAAGCAATCTCCGCAGAGATAAACACAACTGCCCAAGAAGCCAAATCAAAAGAGAGCCTGGCTAAAAATTCCCCCGTTTTTTTGGGCTCCGGCTGCTATGCTAGAAAACCTGGCAAAGATATGCAGAAATTCATCGACAGAAACGACTTTTCAGGAAGAAAGGTAGCACTGTTCGGAACGTCCGGTGACGGCAGAGGGAACGAGATAAGGGGAATGGAAAAATATCTCAAGGAGAAGGGTGCAGTCATCGTAGGCAGTTTCTACTGTAAAGGGAAATCTTTCTGGATAATAAACAGGAAGCATCCCACCGCAGAAGACCTGGCAAATGCCAGACATTTCGCAAACGAGAGGGTACAGAAGGAAGGGGCATAAAACGAGACACAGAAACTTCAAGGGAAGACCTCACCGAGCAGAAGAGCATGCCTATGCTGATTATCTATAATCATAATAGTTTTGCCACAGATATTCGTCTTTAGATACTCCTGAACAGCTTTTCTCGCCGCTTCAGGATTAATCCTCCTCAACTGCTTGTAATCAATCTTACCTCTCGGAAAAGCAGTACAGGGTCCATGTTTCATATTTCTCTATCTCCAAACTACTAACCTCAATTTTAAGAAGCTCTAATGTCTTTCTGATATATTCACTATACCCATAGTTTAAAAACTGTATCGTATGTCCTGGACACCGCACACTTTTTCTCTGTACCAGCACCTCACTCAAAGCACAATATAGTTTGACATCCAATCAAGCATTAGGCATAATCGAACATGCGCTGGCGCTCGGTTTTTTGCAGAGAGAACAGTACGACATATACTAAAGTCTGAGAACCACCCCAAAAGAATCACTCCCTTATTCCAGACTGAATCTAAAACTCTCTGACCCACAGGAGAAATAGAAAACATATCGCAAGCCCGCATCTACGGGTAAATTTTATAAAATTACTGAAATTAAGTTTGAAAAGAAACAAAACCAGAAAACAGAGGCGGATTACGAATAAATGGCTAAGTTTGATATAACTTCCCTGGATGCCACCAAATTAAAGGACTGGCAAATAGCTGAAGAGGCAGAGAAATATATGAAAACTGTGCCCCAGATAGCCAAAGAATGGGGCATCAAGACTGAAGAACTTCTGCCAATGGGTCACTATCTGGGCAAACTGGATTTCTCTGCCATTATGGAGAGAATGAAAGACAAACCCAATGGAAAATACATTGAGGTAACTGCCATTACTCCGACCCCTCTGGGCGAGGGTAAAACTACGTCTACACTGGGGCTGGTTGACGGATTAGCCAAGAGGGGGAAAGTAGCTTCAGGGGCCATTCGCCAGCCATCAGGAGGTCCTACCTTTAACATTAAAGGCAGTGCCGCCGGCGGCGGACTTTCCCAATGTATCCCGCGCACCCCATTCTCACTGGGATTGACCGGAGACATAGATAGTGTAGCAAATGCTCATAACCTCGCCATGGTGGCACTCACCGCCCGCATGCAGCATGAAGCCAACTACAGCGATGAAATACTATCTTCCAAGAATCTGAGCCGTCTCGACATAGACCCGGAGCGTATAGAAATAAAGTGGGTAATAGATTTCTGCGCCCAAGCCCTCCGAAAAATCATCATCGGTATCGGAGGAGAAATGGATGGCTTAACGATGAGATCCGGGTTTGCCATTACGGTAAGTTCCGAAGTAATGGCAATACTATCCATCTTCACCAGTTTGAAAGACCTGCGAGAGAGAATGGGTAAGATAGTTGTAGCATATAATAGACAGGGGAAACCCGTTACCACCAGAGACCTTGAAGTAGACGGTGCTATGACCGCATGGATACTGAAAGCCACCAACCCGAACCTGCTTCAGACTATGGAGGGACAGCCAATACTGGTTCATACCGGACCGTTTGCCAATATTGCCGTGGGGCAGTCATCTATCATTGCAGATCAGGTTGCACTGAAATTCTCGGAGTACCACGTAACCGAGAGTGGGTTCGGCGCCGATATAGGATTTGAGAAGTTCTGGAATATCAAGTGCCGTATCAGCGGGTTGCGTCCCGACTGCTCGGTGATAGTTACCAGCGTGAGAGCACTGAAGATGCACGGAGGGGGACCGAAAGTAGTTCCGGGACAGCCGCTTGACCCATCCTACTCTACCGAGAACCTGAAATTGCTGGAGAAGGGGTGTGCCAATCTGTTAACCCACATAGATATCGTGAAAAAGTCCGGCATCAATCCGGTAGTATGTATCAACGGCTTCTACAGCGACACCAAGCCTGAAATTGACCTTATCCGCAGGATTGTGAAACAGTCAGGAGCAAGGGTTGCTCTGTCACAACACTGGCTCAAGGGCGGTGAAGGCGCCCTTGAGTTAGCCGATGCCGTAATCAATGCCTGTGAAGATAAGGTAGACTTCAAGTTCCTCTATGAAGAGAGCACTCCCCTAAGACAGAGGATAGAACTCATCGCCAGAGAAATATATGGAGCCGATGATGTAACCTATACCCCATCAGCACTGGAAAAAGCAAAGGTGATAGAGAACGATCCCAATATGCAGAAGATGGCAACCTGTATGGTAAAAACCCACCTGAGCCTGAGCCACAACCCCAACCTGAAGGGTCGCCCAAAGGGATGGACTCTACCCATCAGCGACATTATGATACACCACGGCGCAGGTTTCGTTATGCCGATTGCCAGCGGCATCAAACTGATGCCAGGCACCGCATCCAATCCGGCGTTCAGAAGGATAGACATAAATATAGAGACCGGAAAAGTAACCGGGTTGTTCTGATTGACACTTAATCAGAATAATATATCTGGAGGACAGAAACACTTGAGCTTTAACATAGCTGTAGCAGGGAAAGGGGGCAGCGGGAAAACATCCGTAGCCAGTCTGGTTATCCGCTACCTGAAAAAGAACGGCAAGGTGCCAATTCTGGCAGTCGATGCCGACCCCAATGACAACCTGGCACAGAGTCTGGGGCTTGAAGTTAATCAAACGATTGGCTCTATGCTTGCCCAATTTCAGGACGATAAGATAAGCATACCCCAGGGAATGACAAAAGAAGCTTATCTGGAATTCAAATTTAATACCACCATGGTGGAAAGCAGCGGACTGGATATAATAGCAATGGGGCGAGGCGAGAGCGCCGGGTGCTATTGCTACCCCAATCTTATGCTGAGAAAATTCACCGATTCTCTGTCCAGCAGCTACGCCTATACCGTGCTGGACAACGAAGCAGGGATGGAACACCTCAGCAGGAGAACCACTCAGAACGTTGATGTGCTGCTCATAGTATCCAACCACTCGGTCAAGGGAGTCAGGACCGTCGGACAAATAATGACACTGATTAACGAACTCAAGCTATCAGTGAAAAAACAGGCCGTTGTAGTCAACTTTGTGCCGGATAAAATAGACCCACTGGTCAGCAAAGAACTGGATAGACTGGATATTGAACCCGCAGCTATAATTCATACAGATGACATCATGTGCAACTACGATATACAAATGAAATCTCTCCTTGACCTGCCAGACACGTCCGTGGCAGTGCAATCAGTCGATGAATTGATGAACAAACTTATCAATTGAAATTAGAGAGTTTAATTCTATCCGCACATCACATTATAATTAAGGTATTGTGAGAGGAATAAGATGTCAGCAAAGATTATCAGCGGTACCAAAATCGCCAAACAAATCAGGGCGGAATTAGTAAAAGAACTAATAGAACTTAAGGAAAAGCATAATATAGTGCCGGGACTAGCCACTGTGCTTGTGGGCGCAAACCCCGCATCACTGGTATATGTGGGCGCAAAAGAGAGAATATCAAAGGAACTCGGCATTTATTCTGAGAGATACGACCTGCCAGAAGAAACCGTCGAGGAAGAGCTGCTCACTCTCATAGATAAACTGAACAGCGACCCGAAGATAAACGGTATTCTGATACAGCTACCCCTGCCGAAACAGATCAACGGAACAAAGATACTCAACGCCATCAACCCGGAGAAAGATGTGGACGGCTTCCATCCGGTAAATCTGGGTAAACTGATGATAGGAGAAGCAGACTATCTGCCCTGCACCCCTTATGGGATACAGCAGCTTCTGATACGGTCAGGGGTCAAAATTGAAGGGGCAGAGGTCGCGATAGTGGGCAGGAGCAATATAGTGGGGAAGCCAATGGCTAACATCCTGCTGCAAAAAGCAGAGGGAGCCAACGCCACGGTAACTGTTTGCCATACGGGAACCCGCGATATTTCATCCCACACCAGAAGAGCAGATATCCTGATAGTTGCAGCGGGAAAACCAAAAGCCATAACCGCTGATATGGTAAAAAGTGGCGCAGCAGTAATTGATGTTGGCGTCAACCGCATAGGGAAAACCCCCGAAGGCAAATCCATGCTGGTGGGGGATGTTGATTTTGAAGCGGTAAAGGAAAAGGCAGGTGCCATAACTCCTGTCCCCGGTGGCGTCGGACCTATGACTATAATCATGCTTATGACAAATACAGTGAAGGCAGCAAAGTTATCCAGCAAATTAACTCCAACAAAGAGAATTTAAACACGGTACAGGGAAGTCCTGATATGACAATAGATATCGCTAAAACAATATACAGTGGAAAAATCAAAGATTTGACCCTGGGCAAGGGAGACAAGACGGTAATTATCGGGGGAGAGAGTTGTTATCCATTCTATCTCTCTGAAGGTGAGATGCCGCACAAGCCCATAGTAGCTATGGAAGTTTATGATTCCCCTCCCGAAGATTGGGCAGAAGCTGCAACAGAACCCTTCTCTGATGTCATCAATAGCCCGGTGGACTGGGCAAAAAAATGCATCGTAGAATACAACGCTGAAATGATTGCCCTGCAACTTGTAAGCACCGACCCCAACGGACTAAATCGAGGAGCAGTTGAAGCTGCCGAAGTGGTCAGGAATGTTGCCGACGCAGTTGGCGATATCCCCATTATCGTCTGGGGAACCGCCAATAAAGAGAAGGATACTGAGGTATTGAGAAAGGTATGCGAGCTCTGCGAAGGCAAAAAGCTTATACTGGGTCCGATTGAGGAAGGCAATCATAAGAAGCTCGGCGCCTCCGCAATTGGCTATCACCATACAGTGATAGCATCAAGCCCCATAGACATTAACCTCGCCAAGCAGCTTAATATTCTGATGGGCAACCTCGGCGTGCCAGACGAACAAATTATCATCGACCCTACGGTCAGCAGCATCGGATACGGCATTGAGTATTCATATTCGGTAATGGAGAGAATAAGAATAGCCGCTCTGACTCAACAGGACGAGAGGCTGCAATTCCCTATCATCTGTAATCTGGGCAAAGAAGCATGGAAAATAAAAGAGGCAAAAATGCCGACTGATGACAATCTCGGCGATGCCAGGAAGCGTGGTATCCTGATAGAGGCAATATCAGCTGCGGTGTTGCTTCTATCTGGAGGCGATGTGATAATTATGAGGCACCCGGAAGCAGTGAACTTAATACGAGATATCATCGATGAGATGACAATGTAGAGGAAATACAGGATGGACATAATTACATGAATGAGACCATCGTATCAGCAAGTATCCGAGGATCCCACAATATAGTAAGCCAGTCAGCCAAAAAATGGCGGCATGCGATGGATAGATGGGGAACAAACGAAACTGTAGGTTTTCCCAACACCACTTATTACCTGCCCACGATATACGGAATATGGGGAATACCAGTGAAGAAACTGGGCGACCTGGAGCAAGTAGTAAAGCGATGCCAATCCCTTATCCCCGACGATATTAGTGAGAAACATAGCATAGAATCAGCCCTTAATGCAGGTGTTGCCACTCTGATAGCTGAAGAAACTATTGAAGCCATCAAATATCTTGAAACCCCAACCGGCTACATACATGGTGAGAATATCACTGAAGACAACATCTGGATGGGTGCCGCAGACGCCGATCTACTGCGTAAGATACGCGTAGAAACCCTCACCGGAACAGCCCAAGGAGAACCTACCTTCATC
>JAGHDJ010000027.1 GCA_021159955.1 Dehalococcoidia bacterium | reverse complement strand
CATCCTCCCAGTGAGGCTAATTTGCGTACAGGAGAATATGCTGAGGTTCAAGAGGAGATTGCCTGTGAATAGTAGCTTGGTTTTTGGGAGCCATACATGAGAGATTTAACGGAGATTAGCAACCCTTATTCTGATGGTAAGATTATAGATTCTTGTTCTATCTTCGGGATGATGGATACTTCCGGGAAATGTTTCTCTGGCAAGGATATAACAAAAGCTATAGGCAATATGCATTTTAGAGGTAATGGTTTAGGGGGGGGCTTTGCTATCTACGGTTTGTATCCGGAATATGCTGATTATTATGCCTTTCATATAATGTATCTCAGTAAAGATAGTCAGAATCAGGTGGAAAGTTTCCTCAAAGAAAATTTCCATGTAGTGGTTACGGATGAGATTCCAACGCAACCAACGCCTGCGATTATAAATCCTCCTCTGGTATGGCGATATTTTTTGGAGGTAGACATGGGCAAGTGCGTATTGCAGGAACCTGATGACTACGTTACAGAAAAGGTGATGCAGATTAATACCTGCATGGATGGAGCTTTCGTCTTCTCCAGTGGCAAGAATATGGGTGTATTTAAAGGTGTGGGGTACCCTGAAGAGATAGCAGAATATTTTTGCCTTAACGATTACCAGGGATATCTATGGACGTCTCATGGCAGGTTTCCTACTAACACACGTGGCTGGTGGGGTGGCGCTCATCCATTCAATATCTTAGACTGGACAGTAGTTCACAACGGAGAGATTTCTTCATATGGTATAAACTATCGTTGTCTTGAGCAATTTGGCTATCTTTGTACCATGCAGACTGATACTGAAGTCGTTGCTTATATTATTGATCTTTTGATGCGCAAGCATGGATTGCCCATTGAGATAGTGGCTAAGATAATGGCGCCTCCATTCTGGGATGATATAGAGCGTCTTCCGCAAGATGAGAGAGAGTTGCTTATAGCTCTGCGCCAGGTTTACAGCAGTATGTTATTAAATGGACCATTTACGATAATTATTGCTCATCAAGGAGAGATGATTGGTTTTACGGATAGAATACGGTTGCGTCCGCTGACTGTGGGTGTGAAGGGCTCAATGTTATATCTCTCATCTGAGGAGGCATCCATTCGTTTGATAAGTCCTGATCTGGATAAAGCCTGGATACCTATGGGTGGGGAGCCCATAATCGGCAGATTGGCAACGGAAAACCAGAAGCAGTTTATTACAGGAGTTACAGAGGTGAGGACTGGGAACAAACTAAGATGAAAACGTATATTCCGAATAAATTCATAGTAGATAGAGATCCTGAAAGATGCATACAATGTCAGGTGTGTGTCAATCAGTGTTCCTTTGATGCTAACTATTACGATGCCGAGGATGATGAAGTAAAAAGCAGGGAAGAGAACTGCGTTGGTTGCCATCGCTGCGTTGTCTTCTGTCCAACACAGGCGTTGACTATCAGGAAAAACCCTCTGGATTACCGTGAAAATTTCAACTGGCGGCCTGAAGTTATTGAGGATATATTAAAGCAAGCTGAGTCGGGAGCAATGATACTCACAGGTATGGGCAACGACAAGGGTTATCGTGTCTATTGGGATCATCTTGTTCTCAATGCCAGCCAAGTAACCAATCCCTCCATTGATCCATTACGTGAGCCGATGGAACTTACCACATATCTTGGTTCGAAGCCTGATAAAGTGGAGCTTGATTCCAATAATCTTAAACTAAAGACTAAACTTGCTCCTCAGGTTAAGCTAGATATTCCTGTAATATTTGCTGCTATGAGCTATGGTGCTGTGAGCATCAATGTGCATGAGTCTCTGGCAAGGGCTGCTACGGAAGCAGGAACGTTGTGGAATACAGGGGAGGGTGGACTCCATTCCAAACTTTACAAGTATGGGGCAAACACTATTGTGCAAGTTGCTTCCGGGCGATTTGGTGTTCACCAAAATTATCTGGATGCAGGCAGTATCGTTGAGATTAAGATTGGACAGGGGGCAAAACCCGGCATAGGAGGGCATCTTCCTGGAGAAAAGGTTAGTTCTGAGGTATCACTAACGCGGATGATTCCACAAGGGACAGATGCTCTGTCTCCAGCCCCACAACATGACATATATTCTATCGAAGATTTGGCTCAACTGGTATACTCGTTAAAAGAGGCAACAAATTATGAGAAGCCAATATCGGTTAAGATAGCTGCTGTGCATAATTCTGCGGCTATCGCCAGTGGTATGGTTAGGGCTGGTGCCGATATCATTGTTCTCGACGGTTTCCGGGGGGGGACAGGTGCTACTCCTAAGATAATCAGAGACAATGTAGGTATTCCCATTGAACTGGCGCTTGCCTCCGTGGATTCAAGGCTGAGAGCTGAGGGTATTCGTAACAGAGCATCCATAGTTGTTTCAGGTGGGATAAGAAACAGCGGTGATGTGGCTAAAGCAATTGCACTGGGAGCGGATGCTGTCTACATTGGAACGGCAGCCCTGGTTGCTCTGGGATGCACTCTCTGCCAACAGTGTCACACTGGCAAGTGTGCCTGGGGTATTTGCACCAACAATCTCACCTTGACCAAGAGAATCAACCCGGATATTGGATCAAGACGCCTTGCAAATCTGCTTCGCGGATGGAGCTTGGAACTCAAGGATATACTTGGTGGCATGGGATTGAATGCACTGGAAAGCCTGCGGGGTAATCGCTTGAGTTTGCGTGGTATCGGGCTCACTGATACCGAACTTAAGATACTCGGTGTAAAGATGGCGGGGGATTGATATAGCAGAAATGGATTTTAAAATGTCAGGAAATAATACCTTTAGTCTAAAGGTTGAGGAACTCAGTCATCGAGCATTGAATGCCAAGCTCAGGGAAGCTGTGGCTAACGGTATTCAACGGATAGAATTACGTGAGGTTTATGGGCAAAGGTATATAGGCACAGATCTCAACAAGCCAGTGCAGATTGAGATTTATGGCACTCCTGGTAATGATATGGGTGCTTTTATGAATGGGCCAAGCATTGTTGTTCATGGCAATGTACAGGATGGCTCCGGTAATACCATGGATGATGGGGTGATAGTTGTTCATGGGCATGCCGGAGATATTACTGGGTTAGCAGCTCGTGGTGGCAAGATTTTTATTAAAGAGGATGTGGGGTATAGAGTTGGCATTCATATGAAAGAGTATGGCGAGAAGAAGCCATTGCTGGTAATCGGGGGAACGGCTCAGGATTTTCTGGGTGAATATATGGCAGGGGGAACGCTCGTTTTACTCGGGTTAAACTTAAAAGAGAACGAGGGACATAAAGCGCGTTTTATAGGCACGGGGATGCATGGTGGTGTCATATATCTCCGTGGGAATGTAGAAGATTTTCAGCTTGGCAAGGAAGTCGGTGTGGTTGAGCCAGATGATAATGACTATACAGTGCTGCAGTCTGCAGTGGGCGAATTCGCTTCTTATTTTGATTATGATGCAGAAGAGTTGCTTAAAGGGAAATTCCTGAAACTGTTTCCGTTATCGTCTCGTCCTTATGGTCGACTCTACACACACTAATTGGATTAGATTGGTTTACGGCAGGTCAAGAGATTTTTGTGAAAGCGTGTTACTCTGCGCTATATCTGAGTTGAGATATAGAGATGGCAACGATGAGAAGGACTGATATTTATTGTTACGGGTGTTGGTAATAACAGACGAGTGTAATCAGTTAAAAGAGCTGAGTTCGTCTCTAATTCAAGGTGGCTTTGTTATTTCAACCGTTTCTCCAAAGGAAAATCTGCCTGATATTGAGATGGACCGGATAGCAGATGTGGTGATTGTAGATGCAGATGGACCATTGAAAGGCTCTGATGCGTGGAGTCTTCATCAGGAGATAAAATCACTACAGCGAGTGGCTACTATTGCTCTCGTTCCCAGGGAGACTTTGCCCTCACTTGATTTTGCCCTTGGCATAGATGATTTTGTCGTCAAACCATTTGATGCACCTGAGGTGATCACACGCATAAAACAGATTCTCTGGCGGGTGAGCAACATAGATACCAACAATATCATTAGATGTGGCGGATTAGTAATGAACGTTGACAGTTGCGAGGTGTTTCTCAAGGGCAAAGTCATTATGTTGACATTCAGAGAATATGAATTACTCCAGTGCCTGATGAGTAATCGCGGTAGAACATTCTCTCGCGAGGCGTTGTTAAATAAAGTCTGGGGTTATGATTATTATGGGGGGGATCGAACGGTGGATGTGCACATTCGAAGGGTAAGAAGCAAAATCGAGGATGTAGAACATGTATTTATTGAGACAGTAAGAAATATGGGTTATAGATTCAGAGCTGAATAGGGTTCGTGGGAGAAATCTGCTGAAAATGAAATGTAACTATCGCTTGTAATACGATGGAAACATTTGTCTGCTATTCTTACCGATAGATGAATTTCTTAGAAGGAGGAATAGCAATGATTGGTGAATACAAGCTATCAAAATTTTTACTGTGGGGGTGTCTGGTTGTCGGTATGGTATCGGCGGCTTTGTTGCTGACTGCGAAGGTAGCTCTGGCTGGTGATCCTACAGGGGCAGAAACATTAGCTGCGGATTCAGAGGCTCCGTTGAACTTTGTCTGGGTACTCGTCTGTGCCTTCCTCGTGATGTTTATGCAGGCTGGTTTTGCTATGGTTGAAGCTGGATTCTGCCGTGCCAAGAACGTGGTCAATCTGTTGAGCAAGAACCTGCTGGACTATGTTGTTGGCTCACTTTGTTTTTTTGCTGTAGGTTATGCCTTGATGATGGGGAGTGACTGGAAGGGGTTTCTGGGAACAGATGGCTGGTTCCTGCTTGGAGGAAACTATGATGTGACTTCATATCTTACTATGTTCTGGATGATGGTGTTTTGCGCGACAGCTGCTACCATTGTTGCAGGAGCGGTTGCTGAACGCTTGAAATTTAGAGCATACCTCATTTATAGTGTTTTAATAAGTATGGTAGTTTTCCCCATATATGGACACTGGATATGGGGAGGCGGTTGGCTTTCACAACTTCCGCTCGGGCTGGGAGCTCTAGACTTTGCCGGTAGCGGAGCAGTTCATGCTGTTGGCGGTTTTGTTGGATTGGCTGGGGCAATGGTTCTTGGTCCCAGATATGGTAAATATGGCAAGGATGGTAAGCCTAAGGCTATACCAGGTCACAATATAGCGCTGGCAGCTCTGGGAACATTCATTCTGTGGTTCGGATGGTTTGGATTCAATCCCGGAAGCACAATGAATGCGTATCATTTAAGGATATCGGTTATAGCGGTGAATACCAACACCGCAGCGGCAGCGGGGGCTCTAATAGCACTACTGCTGGCACGTCAGGAGACAGGAAAGTGGGACATTGGTATGACTCTAAATGGTGCGCTGGCTGGGTTGGTCGCCATTACTGCAGGCTGTGCCTGGGTAGAAGCATGGGTGTCGGCTATAATAGGGTTGGTTGGTGGAGCAGTAATGTATGCCAGTGTTAAATTCCTTGACTCCAAAGGCATAGATGATCCCGTTGGTGCTATAAGTGTACATGTGTTTGCGGGTTGTGGGGCTTACTCAGTATTGGCTTGTTTGCCGATGGGACATATGGCAATTATGCTATTGAGGCACCGTTTGTTACTGGACTGTTTTATGGTGGAGGCTGGGGTCAGTTGCTTGCTCAGTTCATAAGTATATTGGTAGTTTTTGCATGGTCTTTTGGTATGGGATATCTAATATTCAAGTTGATGGACAAATCTTTCGGTGTCCGTGTCTCACCAGAGGTAGAACTGCAAGGACTGGATATTACAGAGCAT
>JAGHDJ010000138.1 GCA_021159955.1 Dehalococcoidia bacterium | reverse complement strand
GATGAAGGTCTTGGTGGCGGCCACTCCTACTTCAACGCCCGCTTTAGTATAGAAGGTACGGTTTGCGATGCGGGTAATGCTGCTCTCGGGAACGTTGGTGATGGCCATAGTCTTGCATCCCAGGTTCTGGGCTCTTTTCAGGGCAGATATGGTATCTGCTGTTTCTCCTGATTGAGTAATGGCAATTACCAGTACTTTATCCAGGGCTATTTCGCAGAAATTGAATTCGGAGGATGTTTTTACTTGTGCGGGTATGTGACAGAGTTTACCGACAAGATATTCGGCTATCAGAGCGGCGTGGTATGAGGTTCCGCAACCCAGCAGGAGAATGCTGTTGGTGTCGGTGTATGTTCCGGGAAACACGTTTATCTGAGGTTCCATGGTGGAGATTAAGCCCTTGAAAGTGTTTTCTATAACCCGTGGTTGTTCATGTATTTCCTTGAGCATAAAGTGCTCGTATCCCGCTTTTTCTGCCTCTTCCACTCCCCAGGGGACGGTGTGTTCTTCTCTGCTAATTTCCTGCTTGTTATTGGTTATTTTGACACTTGTCCTCGATATATTACATATGTCGCCGTCTTCTAAATACATGACTCTGTCGGTGTGGTCCAGGATTGCAGTTACGTCTGATGCGGCAAAGTTTTGCCTGTCGTCCAGCCCTACTATCAGAGGACTCTCTTTTTTGGCAGCGATGATGTTGGGGTAATCCTGTGCCATTACGATTATGGCATAGGTGCCGATGATATCTTCCAGTGCTCT
Source organism: Dehalococcoidia bacterium (assembly GCA_021159955.1). GTDB lineage: Bacteria > Chloroflexota > Dehalococcoidia > UBA2247 > UBA2247 > JAGHDJ01. The sequence continues at coordinate 9,930 of JAGHDJ010000138.1, read as the reverse complement.
ACTTACTGCCTTTTCCAGATTGCCTTTATAATATTTCTCAATCAGGTGAGGTATTATTTCTGTGTCTGTGTCTGATTTGAATTGATGTCCTTCATGAGTCAATGATTCCCTGAGTTGCAGGAAGTTTTCTATTACCCCGTTATGCACGACGGCGATTCGGTCGGAGCAATCGGTGTGAGGGTGGGCGTTTGCTTGAGATACCTCGCCGTGGGTTGCCCATCTGGTATGTCCGATGCCCCGGGTACCTTTAAACTGTAACATATCGTTTTCGGTATCTATTACTCTACCCACAGCTTTGATGATTTTTATATCGTCGGCTGATACGGCGATGCCAAAAGAGTCATAGCCGCGATACTCCAACCGCTTCAGCGAATTGAGCAATATAGGCTGTGCCCCCTGATAACCGATGTATCCGATGATGCCGCACATTGCTACATTACCACACTTTCATCGGGGATGTTTTCAGCTATTGTTTTCATTGCATTTATGAGACAGTAATTGCCGATAGTTACTCCAGACCTGATGGTTATGCTGTCTTCCAGTCTGCAATTCTGTCCGATTATAGTTCCTGTTCTGGGACGATTCACACCCGGAGTTTTCAAGGAAGTTACTGCTTCATTACTGTAAGCGGCAAGATGTCCTCTGATAACAGAACCGGATGCGATAACGGAATCTTCAATGGTAGAGTTGGAACCGATACTTACATTACCTGATACCAAGCAATTGTTTATCAGTGTAAATGGGGAGATGATTACATTATCGCCTATGCTGCTTGAGGGGAGGATGCATACATTGGGACCTATCTCACAATTTTCCCCAATGCTGACTGGTCCCACGATATAGCAATTCGATCTGACGATTGTCTCTTTGCCTATGGATACTGCTCCCTTTATGGTTGAGCCAATCTCAATGTTGCCACCAAGTGATGGGATTAAATCATGTAGAACAACATTATTTGATTTTAATATGTCGGAGTGGTAAATGACATCTAGCCATCTTTTAGGTGTTTCTTGATATGTTATGGTATATCCCTGTGCTATCATTTTTCGCAGGGCGCTTGGTAGCTCTAGTTCCTCTTCTAAAAAGGGAAACACATCTTTACCCAGTGTGTATATGCCCGTATTGACTAGCCCACCTATTTCTCTTGCCTCTCTTTCTATGATATCCTGCACTGTTCCGCTGCGCGCTATCACTAATCCCTGTTCGGGAGCGTCTGTATCGTCTGTTTTTTTAACCAGGACGGTGTTGCTTTCTGCCTCCAGTAAAGGCAGGATAGTATCTGCATCAATTATGTTATCGCCGGGAAGGACAATGAATCTATCATCAGTTATTCCTTTGGCTTGTTTCAGTGCATGGGCGGTCCCCAGCTGCTGTTCCTGAATTACGTAGTTAATCTCTGCCCCAAAATCTTGTCCCGAAGCAAAGTAATCCTGTATCTGTTCTTTCCTGTAACCAACGACGATTACCATCTGGCGAATGCCATTCTCGACCAGCGATTCGACTACGTATTGTAATATTGGCTTACCTGCTATAAAAAGCATGGATTTGGGGCGTAGTACGGTAAGCGGCCTCAGTCTTTGCCCTTCTCCTGCGGCAAGAATAATTGCCTGTTTTATTTGCTGCATCGCTCTCACCTTAAATTATTCTTGAGTCTGGTAATAATACTCCGTTAGCCACTGCTCCGGGACTGATGAAGCAGTTGTTTCCTATGGTGCAGCCCACGTTCAGGGATACATTGATGCCTGTTTCTACTCCGTCTCCGATTATAGCTCCTAATTTACGCCGACCCGTTTTGACGCCCATTATCTCTATGTCTCGCTTGTCCAGTCTGAGGTTGGCTATTTTAGTTCCTGCTCCAAAGTTGCAGTTTTCACCAATAACGCTGTCGCCGATGTAGTTATGGTGTGGAATCTTTGTGTTTTCCATAATTATTGAGTTCTTCACTTCTACTGCACTGCCGATATGGCAGCTGTTGCCAATGGTAGTGAAGGGGCGAATGTAACAGTTTGGCCCTATGGTGCAATTCTCACCTATAATTACAGGTCCTGTTATGTAGCTGCCCGAGCGTATTTGTGTTCCTTTTCCCACTAATACTGCTCCTTGCAGCGTGACGTTTTTTTCTGTTTCGCCCAGATTTTTACTGGCGATTTGAGGCATAATTCTTTCATTTGCATCCAGCAGGTTCCACGGATAGCTCAGGTCAAGCCACGAATCCAGTATCTGGTAACGCAGGCAGCTGTTTCCATCTATCAATAATTGCAGAGAGTCAGTAAGCTCGTATTCTCCCCGCGGTGATCTGTGAGTTTTGGAAATGGCTCTGAATATTTCTCTGGTGAGAAGGTATACACCGGTATTTACCAGATTGGAAGGTGGTTGTTTTACTTTTTCGTAAATCCCGATAACCCTGTTCTTATCTACCTTGACGACACCTCGTCCGCTGGTATCGCTTGCCTCAATAAGGCCTATGGTAGGGTTATCATTTGCTGTCATCTTGATGATATCTTTGCTGTTTATGATGATATCACCGTTGATTACCAGGAATTTGCCATCCAGTAGATTTTCTACTGTTCTCAGTGCGTCAGCGGTGCCGGACTGCTTCATCTGGGAAACGTAGTCTATATTGATGCCCCATTTTTTGCCGTTGCCGAAATAACTTTGCACCTTGTAGCGGTGATAACCAACGACCAGCAGGATATCCCTTATGCCCGCTTTTTTGAGTTCGATGATGAGGTGTTCCAGAAAGGGCTTAGCTGCGAGGGGCAGCATGGCCTTTGGGCGAGTATAGGTGAGGGGGTGCATTCTTTTCCCTTCGCCTGCGGCTAAAATGACTGCTTTCATATCTCTGTGCCAATGTCCCGACTTCTACTTTTTTTGCAAGCTGCAATAAGTGCAACTATTGTATTATAGAACATTTCTGTTCTCTCTGCGCTCTTTGTCTCTACTGTAATTCTTACTTTTGGCTCTGTCCCCGATGGTCTTACCAATACCCAACCGTTGTTAAAGGAAAGCCTTATGCCGTCTATCGTGCTCACTGAAAGCGGATTGAGCGTCGTCAGTTTTTCCTCAATTTTCCCCATTAATTCTCTATCTATGGGGATGGCGTCGCGAAGCATATAGTATGATGATAAGTTATCAACCATCCGGGAGAGTTTTTTCTGTTCTACCATCTGGACCAGTTTTGCTGCGGCGTATATGCCGTCAGGACAGAATGATACCTTTGGGAATATCCAGCTTCCAGACGCTTCGCCTCCGAAATCCCCGCCGCCCTTGAGTTCTTCCGATACGAACGTATCTCCCACCCTTGTTCGCACTACTTCTATGCCCAGTTCGTCAATTGCCATAGAAGCATCTATCGTGGTGACCAGCTTTTTGGGTTTAAGCTCCTGGCAGAAGAGCGCCATAAGTTTATCACCGGTAATAAATCTTCCCTCATCATCTATTGCCATCATTCTGTCGGCGTCTCCGTCATGGGCAATGCCGAGGTTGGCGCGCATCGTCTTTACCACACGGGACAGCTCGACCAGATTTTCAGCGGTGGGTTCTGAGGGGCGTGATTGAGATATGCATGGATAAGAATTGATATTTAATACCTTACACCCCATTTGTTTTAACAGGTGGGGTGTTATTAGAGAAGCTGCCCCGCAGCCGCAATCAACAACTACGCTTACATTTGAGACCGGATGGAAGTCACCCAGAATGCGTTCCATATGTTCCTCGATTGCGCCATTATATGACTCTATGCATTGCATCTTGTTCCATGAGCTGACTACAAGGGAGTCGTTGTAAATATCCTGTTCTACCTGCTCCCGTTGAGCAGAATTAAATGCCGAGCCATCGGGGTTCCACAGTTTGATGCCATTGTATTCAGGGGGATTGTGTGAAGCGGTGATTACGACGCCGGAGTCAAAGTTCCTGGCAGCGTAAGCCAGGGTTGGTGTGGGCAGAATATCGGCATCATATGCCTTGCATCCGCTGGAAAGCAATCCTGAGATAAGGGCATATTTAACCGCATCTCTACTGGTTCTGGTATCAGTGCTTACTATAACCGAACGGCGGGTTTTACCAACAGAGATACCCGTCCTGAGTGCCTGTTCCAGAAGTTCTCTGTCAGCAACTCTCCTTATTCCCGAGGAGCCAAATAAGGACATATTGAATTCTCCCCTGTCGAGTATTTGCTCAGATTGCCATAACTATACAGCACAACACTGGTTAGTAACAAGATGAAGGGGAAGATACCTTGAAGTTTTTCTCTGTATTAAGTAGGATATTCATACACTGTGACAGATAAGCACTTGTCGGTAAGAGAAGGGTGTCGGATATATGGGTCTGTTATTGCCCCTGACAGGAATTATGGATTTTGCCCTGCCTGTCTTTGGGTTTCTTCCTGGTCTCAGGGCGACGTTGGGAGTGATATTGGTATTCTTTCTGCCAGGGTTCTGCTGGACTCTGGTCTTTTTCAGGGGCAGGCAGGTGACTGTGGTGGAGAGGATAGCGCTCTCGTTCGGCATCTCCATAGCTATGGTGACGCTGTCCATCTTTGCTGTGAACAGGGTGGCAGGGGTGGCTATAAATGGAGTCAGTTCTCTGGTGGTTATCATCGTTCTTATTATCGTTCCAGTGGTATATTACTGCGTTCGAAAATTTGTTTTACGGAACTATAATTAAGGGTATTGTGGGTCACTGGTTGTCTCTGTGAAATTCTTGACTTTATGCTCTGCAAAATATGATAATAGCTGTTGATATTTAGCTTTCCCCGATAGCTCAATGGTAGAGCGAGCGGCTGTTAACCGCTAGGTTGTAGGTTCGAATCCTACTCGGGGAGCCAAATTAAATCTGGCAACGGAGGAAACTCTGTACTTCGTGTATGTCTTGCAGAATCATGAAGGACGGCTCTACGTTGGCTTTGCCTGCTTTGAAGAAGCAGGTTTTCTTTTTTGCATTTGAAAGGCTAAAATGGATGCGGTGTTATATAGGGGTGTAAAATAAGGTTAAGGTCTTTGTCTTCGGATATAAGGTAAGATGAAGGGAGTAATAGAGATGTGGGATGTATGGAATGTATGGTTTGGATTTCGCATTCTACCCTGGATCTGTTCCACAGCTTGTTATTTTATCGCACGGGGTAAGAACAGAAGGGCAACTCTCTGGGCTGTTTTTGGTTTCTTTTTCTGGATACCATTGATTATTCTGCTATTTCTGCCCAAGGTTGAAAAGAAAGAAGCTGGAGACCATCAAATGCCAACGGTTGTTCAGTCTTCATCGGTCCCACCGCCGCCACCTTCGATTCCGTCTCCACCGCCATCACCTCCGTCACCGCCGGTTGCCACTTCACCCACACCCAAACCCGTAACGTCTGAGGCTAACGTATGTCCTTCCTGTCAGATGGCGAATTCCTCTGGAGCATCCTTCTGTGCAGGATGCGGCCGTGATTTGCGTCAGCCCGCTTCGCCACCGGAATCCGAGGTGTCATATTGCAGTAACTGCGGTAAGACTATTACGGAGGGGGCACAATTTTGTTCTAAGTGCGGTTATCAGATTACATAACAGGATATCTGTGACAAGATACCCTCATCTCTTTTTCTGGCAAATCTTCAAGTAAGAGTGGGGTGTTTCTTGTTGTTTATGGGTTCTTGTTTCCTTTTGTATTTATAAAAACTAAAATAATAAGTCCTGCAATGTTAAAGGTGGCAAATGTTAGGACGGTGGTACTCCCGCAATTGAAAACGAGTTCATTAATTAAGAGACCAAGGGTTCCAATTATGAGTAAAATGAAGGCGCACAGTTTAGTGGTTACTTTCATAAATTATTCTTCCTCTCCAATAACTAAGAATGGACAGGCAGAGGCAATATCTCATGCTTGTGCAACTACTAAGGAGAATCGCGTTCTTTAGTCTTCAATTGAGAAAGGGGTGTATTTTATGTTGCTTTTGTCCTTTTCACCTCTTCAACTATTCTGGGCAGGATTTCTCCCGTTTTTCCCTGGATGAGATAGTCGGATATTCCCTCGTGGGTTAGTGGTGTGGGCTCGGCGTTTATCTCGATTATAGTAACGGCAGGTACCATTTCAAAGGTATGCTTGCCCGTTTCATCTATTCTCTCTTTATGGGTAGTTCTTTCCTTTGCTGATATCGGCAGTGCTGCAAAGGGATAGACTACAGCTGAAGTTCCGCAAATTAGCATCAGGTCGCAGTTCTCAATCTCTTTTGTGCTCTGATGAATGACGTCTGCGGGAATTGGTTCCCCGAAGGCAACACCGTCGCTCTTTAGCAGTCCGCCGCATTTGGGGCAGTGTGGCGGCAGTTTGTCTTCGCCCATTAATTTTTGCAGGTCGAATTTATCCTGCGGGAATCTTGAACCGCAGGATAGGCATCTCAATTTGGAGATGCAGCCGTGATATTCGACGACATCTTTAGAACCAGCTTTTTCGTGAAGTCCGTCGATGTTCTGAGTGATGATTCGCTTCAGTATGCCCATTTTCCCCAGTTCTGTCAGAGCATAGTGTCCTGGGTTTGGTTCCGCTTTTGTTAGTGCCTCCAACAGGCCGAATGGAGTAGTTAGAGTTTCCTCCCACCACTTCTTAGGGTTATTCAGGAATACCTGATAGCTGCGGTAAGCCAGTTTCTCCTCTTCAGGATTTTTAGTCCAAATCCCCGATGGTCCTCTAAAGTCAGGGATGCCCGATTCTGTTGAGATGCCAGCTCCTGTCAGTGCGATGGCATAGTTGCTATTTATGAGGTCTCTGGTAATTCTTTTGATTAAATCTCTCATAGCATCAATCTGAGGGAATGGACTGTATAATTCTTTCTGCCATTTGACGGGTTGCAGATATGAGTTGTCTGTATTGACATTTTAATCTCCGGGTGGCGTATTGTCCAATATATGGAAGGATGTCTGGTTTGACTTAGAAGGCCTTTTGCAGGCTATAATGGTATCGTTTTGAGAGGTTTGGATGTTGTGTTTCATAAGGTAATCAGATGGGATTCACCCGACTGGTTGAAAATTATTGGATTGGGACTCCCTTTTGTTGTACTGGGTTTGCTACTGTTTGTTATGGGGATTTTCTTCAAGCCCATGGAGGCGGAATTTGGCTGGAGCAGAACAGTCACCTCATCGGGATACACTGCCTTTACAGTTTGCTATGGTATTTCTGCTGTGATAATGGGGCGAGTCCTTGATAAATATGGTTTTCGACTGACATTCCTCCTGGCAGCATTATTCACTGGTGGAGCAGTTGTCTTATTGAGTTTAATTCAGACACCTGGTCAATTTCGTGTTCTCATGATGATTGCTGGTCTATCGGCGGGGGGTTGTTTTGTAGGTCCCACTACAGTGGCACAGCAGTGGTTCGGTAAAAGTAGAGGGCATGTGCTTGGCTTTGTGACCTGTGGTTTTGGCATCGGGGCGCTGGTTTTTGCGCCCTTACTTAATCATTTTATTGAATTATGGGGGTGGAGGGAGAGCTACTTCATTATCGGGCTATATATTATGATTAGCCTTATCATTTCGGTTTTAATCATTGGGCGTAATCCTGATAGAGAGGAAGCAGTGACAAGCAACTCGTCTGGTGAGCAAGTTTCATCTGCCTCGTATGGCTGGACTCTTCGCCAGGTATTGAGGTCTCGTTTCTTCAAGTTGGTATTTCTCGCTTTTTGTCTGGGTGGCATTAGTTTTACATTGTTATCGGTGCACCTTGTGCCTTATGCCTTAGATTCAGGTATTTCTGCTGGCAAAGCTGCTACGGCTCTGGGTATTATGGGAGGGGCAGGCATCCCCGTAAGACTTGGTATTGGTTTTTTGCAACAGAGATTTAGCTGGAGGCGTTTGTTTATAGCAGGACATATAGGAATGGCTGCTGCGGTGGCTGTAACTCTGCACCTTGACTCGGTGCTGATACTTTATACTTACGCCATTATATTTGGGTTGTCCAGTGCAGTTATAGCCCCGGTGCTACCTGGTTTACTGGGTGAGGCGTTTGGGATGTCATCTCTTGGTTCTATCATCGGTATTTGTCTGGCGGGGTCGTTGATAACGGGAGGGATTTTGGGTCCGTTGTTAGGCGGCATCTCATACGATACTACTCAGAGCTACTTTCTTGCTCTCGTTGTGGCGCTTACCCTTCTTGTGATTTCTGTCGTTCTTCTGATTGTTGCTAAATTGCCATCTATGCCTGTGGATGAACAGGTTAAGAGACAATAGAGGTTGTGGTATGGGATTATAAATAGGTATTTGGTGAGATTGTGACAGAAATACTACCAGGGATTCACCGTGTTGACGGGGTCAGGTTTGCCAACAGTTATCTTGTTATTGGCGATGATTCTATAGTTGTTATTGATACTGGTATACCCGGCAGTGCGGGGAAGATAGTGCGCTATATTAAGCAGTTGGGGCGGTATCCTGATGATGTGGAATATATCGTGTTAACACACGCAGACATTGATCACATCGGAAGTGCATCAAAGCTCAGGGAAATAACCGGTGCTAAAGTGGCGATATACAGAGAGGATGCTCCATGCGCAGCAGGTGAAGCGCCGATAAGAAAGGATGGGCTGAAGTGGTCGCTCTCTAAAGCGAGGATAAAATTGTTTAAATTTGGGCTTGTTAAAGCGGATGTTTTTTTGAAGGACGGGGATGAAGTTGGCGGTTTCAGGGTTATACATACACCGGGTCATACCAGAGGGAGTATTTGCTTATACCGTTCTCCCGATGTTGTATTCGTTGGTGACACAGTGCGGGTAGATCATGGTGGCAATCCGAGATATTCTGCCAAGAAATATACGCTAAATCTTGAGCAGGTCTATAACTCAGTTAAGATGATTTCCGAGTTGAAGTTTGATGTGCTTTTAGCCGGGCATGGTACTCCATTGTCCCAGGATGCGGGAGCAAGATTGAAGAGATTATTGTGAGTTGTTTGTGATGTGGTTGATGAGAAGAGGAGAGGCATTAAAAATGCCGCTCCTCTTCTTCGCTCCAGTGTTAACTGTGACTAGTATATGGTGGTTCCTTCCTGAACTGTTACGGGTTTGTCGAATTCGCGATAAGTTAGAGTTACTGCATCTACCGCTGAACCGGCGATGCGGGCATTTACCATTATTCTGAATTCAAGTGTCTGTCCAGGGTCAACTGAGTCTATTGTATCAAAGATGATGTCTCTGCCATCAATTTTGTGTCCGACTGGACCCTCAGCATTGAGTAGTTCTACCTCTGGGGGCAGGGTATTAGTAATGGTAATGTCATGAAGAGGAACATTTCCCTGGTTTGTAGCCTTGATAAGGTAAGCTATTTCTTTGCCTACTGCCACAGGGTCATCTGTGTCTTCGACTGTGAATTTCATGCTACTGGTGCAGAGGATTTTTGTGGTGGCGCCTGTTGTTGATGCTGGTGTGATAATGTTATCTCCCTCGGCGGTTTTTACTAGAGCAGCATTGGTATAAGTGCCGAGTTTTGTTGCCTTGAGGATTACCGTGAAGGTTTGTGTGTTACCCTGATCTATGGTGTTAAGTTCCCATGCCACTTTGCCTTCGGTTGGGATTCCTATGGGTGAAGATTCGACGTATTGGAATCCTTCTGGTATGACATCTGTAATAGTAATATCTTTGAGCTGCATCTCTCCAACATTTTCTAAGGTTATAGCGTATTCGGCATCGGTTTCCAGATAACAATCCTCTGGGCCTGTCTTAGTAACCTTTATCTCTGCTGATGGAGGAGATATTACTGTTGTCGCATTGGCTGCAGTTGTTCTTGACTCTTCATTGGCTTTGACTGTGACACTGTTGGTATAGATGCCGGGATTTATTGTCTTGAGTATTATAGTGAGAGCTTGAGTGCTTTCCGGATCCATAGCATTGATTATCCAGCTTACTTTGCCCTCACTTGGAATTCCTATTGGTGAAGACTTGACGTATTCAAATCCTTTGGGTATGGCATCTACAATAG
>JAGHDJ010000035.1 GCA_021159955.1 Dehalococcoidia bacterium | reverse complement strand
GGAGAGAGGAGATACTAAACTACTTTGATTACCGCATAACCAATGGCTTTGTTGAGGGGAAGAACAATCGCATTAAGACCATAAAGAGGATGGCTTATGGCTACCGCAATATGGATAACTTCCGTATAAGAATATTGGCTGCTAACCCAGGCTGTGAGGTCATGGTTTCACACTTATTGACGTAGAGCCATTCAATTCGCGGGCTTGACTGTCGGGCTCAATGCGGCGATAATTGATAGTCCCACTGAAAAAAGGAGAGGCACTGCCCTCGTTGGGAACTGATGTCCGGGGAGGCTTCCCCAGGCTGAGTATGAGTAAAGGAAGGAACAGAAAAGAAATATGAGTAAGATAAACGTAGCCATAATAGGAGTTGGCAATTGTGCCTCTTCACTGGTACAGGGAGTACATTTCTATCGCAAGGTATCTGATGAGGAGAAGATACCGGGACTGATGCACACCAATCTGGGCGGCTATCATCCTAGTGACATCAACTTCGTAGCCGCCTTTGATATAGACAAGAACAAGGTAGGCAAGGATCTATCGGAAGCCATCTACACCGAACCCAATAACACCTTCAAGTTCTGCGATGTGCCCCGGACGGGAGTAACGGTACAGCGCGGCATGGTCCACGATGGACTGGGGCAATATCTCTCGCAGATAATCACCAAGTCACATGGACCTACGGCAGACATAGTTAAGATATTGAAGGAAACTAAGACCGACGTCGTGGTCAGTTACCTCCCCGTGGGCAGTGAAGAGGCTACCAAGTGGTATGTGGAACAGATACTGAAATCCGGCTGCGGTTTTGTAAACTGCATACCGGTATTTATCGCCCGTGAGGACTACTGGCAGAAGAGGTTTGCCGAAAAGGGCTTACCTGTTATTGGTGATGATATCAAGTCACAGGTGGGAGCCACCATTGCGCACAGGGTGCTTACCAGACTATTTCAGGACAGAGGGGTTAAGCTGGAGAGAACCTACCAGCTGAACTTCGGTGGTAATACCGACTTCTACAATATGCTGGAGAGGGATCGACTGGAATCCAAGAGGATATCTAAGACCAATGCCGTGACATCACAGCTGGACTACGATATAGGAGAGGAGAACATACACGTTGGTCCCAGTGACTATGTGCCCTGGCTGAAGGACCGCAAGTTCTGCCATATCAAGATGGAGGGAACAACCTTTGGCAACGTTCCTCTCAATATAGAGATGAAGATGGAGGTGTGGGATAGCCCCAACTCTGCCGGTGTGGTTATCGATGCCATAAGGTGCTGTAAACTGGCTCTTGAGAGAGGGCTGAGCGGCAGCTTGCTGGCGCCCTCTTCCTACTTCATGAAATCTCCCGCCGTGCAGTATACCGATGACGAGGCGCATAATAAGGTGGAGGACTTCATTGCCGGGGATAATAACGACACCCTGCCAAAGACAGAACGGGAAGATGAAGGAAGCCATAACTCCACCCCTGAACAAGAATCAACACAGTAAGACTTCCTTCAAAAACACTGAACCGGGGTCGGGTTTTTACAAAAATGTCACTTAATCTGAATTATATGCGCCGCACACTGGGACAACGCATAACTGTACCAGTAATTGCATTCATATCTAAAAGCGGAGTTACCCCAAACACACTGACTATAATAGGTTTCCTGATAACACTGGCGGCTGCTGCATTAGTAGGCACGGGACATCTTTTTGTTGGGGGCATCGTAATCCTCATAGCCGGATTGTTTGATATGCTTGATGGCGCTCTGGCTCGAGCCAGGAAACAGGAATCCTTTTGGGGTTCCTTCCTTGATTCCACTCTGGATCGCCTATCAGAAGCAGCATTGCTGCTAGGATTACTTACATTCTGTTTGCAACAGGGACTCACTCTGGAAACGGTGCTGACTTACATTGTGTTTGCGGGCTCCATGATGGTAAGCTATGTGCGGTCCAAAGCTGAAAGCCTGGGGCTGAAATGCACAGTTGGGTGGTTTACCAGACCGGAGCGAGTCATCGTCCTGGCGCTGGGACTTTTATTTAATCAAATATTAATTCTACTGGGAATATTACTGGTGTTCACCTGGATTACAGTAATTCAGCGCATCGCACACGTGCGACAGCAAGCAAGAAATAAATCTTCTTAATTTGTCCATATTCCACTTAGAATCTGGAGGTCGAAAGAGATGCCCTTAGTTACTATAGTCGGCGGTCAATGGGGTGATGAAGGAAAGGGCAAGATAGTAGATATGCTTGCCCAAAAAGCAGATGTGGTAGCCCGCTTTGCCGGCGGGGCTAACGCAGGACACACTGTCATCAACCCTTTAGGCACATTCAAAATGCACCTCATCCCCTCAGGTATATTCTATCCGAATGTCGTCTGTGTAATGGGCAACGGCATGGCAATCGACCCCAAGAAAACCATAGAAGAGATAAGTTTTCTCCGAGAGAAACACATTAACGTTGACAACAGACTGTTCATCAGCGATAAGGCACATCTCATTATGCCCTATCATTTCATCCTGGATAAGCTGGAGGAGGAAAGAAGGGGGGGGGACCTCATCGGCACAACCTGCAAGGGCATCGGACCAGCCTACGTAGATAAAGTAGCACGCAGGGGAATAAGGGCAGGAGATTTACTTAACAGGCGAAACCTGCTGTCCAAACTGCGTCCGGTCGTGGATTATAAGAACGAGCTATTCACTAAACTATATGATGCCGCCTCCATATCAGTAGATGAAATATACGAGCAGTGCTGCCATTATAGCGAGATACTAGCCCCATTCATCAAAGAAACTAGCAGTCTTTTACAGGAAGCACAGGAGAGGGGCGCTCTCATCATATTGGAAGGGGCACAGGGAACATTGCTGGATATCGATTTCGGCACTTATCCCTACGTTACTTCTTCTTCACCCACTGCCTGGGGTGCCTGTTCCGGTTTAGGGATAAGCCCAATGAAGATAGACCGCATACTAGGAATATTCAAAGCCTACACCACCAGAGTTGGCAAGGGACCAATGCCAACAGAGCTAAACGATGAAGTAGGCGAAGCCATCCGCGAAAAGGGACACGAATATGGAACTACCACAGGAAGACCCCGCCGCTGCGGCTGGTTTGACTCAGTAGCCGGGCGTTTTAGCGTTCACCTCAATGGAATAACAGACGTCGCCTTCACACGCCTTGATGTTCTGGATCTCATGCCACACATCAAGATATGCACCGGATACAACTTAGATGGCAAGGTAATAAACCAGTTCCCCTGCGATATCAATGAACAGGAAAGATGCACGCCTATCCTGGAAGAGATGGATGGATGGCAAACCTGCACCAACGACGTGCGCCATTTTGATAACCTTCCGCCCGCAGCCAAAGCGTATGTGAAAAGGATAGAAGAACTCATTGACTGCCCCATTTCCGTCATTTCAGTGGGAGCCAAAAGAGAACAATCTATAGAAATACGACCCATACTATAATTAATGGGCACACAACATTAAATCAGCGACAGCTATGATAATTATAGGACTTACAGGAGGAATTGCCAGCGGTAAAAGCACCGTAATGGAAACACTTGTCGAAATGGGAGCGACAGTGATTGACGCCGACAAGCTGGGACATGACCTGCTTAAATATCACAGCGATGCATGGCATGAACTGGTCACAGCTTTCGGCGATAACATCTTGGCAAGCAATGGCGACATTGACCGCGTAAAGCTGGGCAAAATAGTCTTCCAGGATGCCAGCGCGCTACAGCAGTTGAATGAAATCACACATCCCCGCCTCTACCAGACAGTCCGGGAGAAAATAGAAGAATTCGGAAAACAACAGGTAGAGGTAGTAGTGCTTGAAGCAGCTCTATTGCTTGAATCCGGATGGGATAAGCTAACAGACCAGGTCTGGGTCACCATAGTTCCTAAATCCGTAGCTCTGCAGCGTCTGGTGAAGAGAGAAAACATCACCAGCGAACAAGCTCTAGTTCGCATTAACAGTCAAACTCCACCCCAGAATCGAATTGGGCGAGCAGATGTAGTAATTGATACCTCTGGCACTACAAGCCAGGTAAGAGCTTATGTGATGAAGCTATGGCACAACCTCCAGGGAGAAAAACGGGGACACAACACCGCAACACCAAAGAACAATTGAAAGCGACTTCAGTGCAGAAGCAATGGATATGAAAGAGCACATCAGACAAGCATTGTCACAGAGAAAAGCAGAGGGAACCAGCAGCCGTGAGGCAATACCGGCTGCCGTTCTTCTACCTCTTTACAGGAAAGAGTGCGAGTGGTTTACGCTGTTCACCAGGCGAACCTACTCTGTAGAAGCTCACAAAGGGCAAATTTCTTTCCCTGGCGGGATGCATGAAGAGGAAGATAAAACTCTGGAATATACCGCCCTCAGGGAAACATTTGAAGAGATAGGAATAGAACCCAATGACATTGAGATACTGGGAAGATTGAATTACCAGCTCACAGGGGGGGGGCTCTTTTCAATATCACCCTTCGTAGGTATAATTCCCTACCCCTACACCTTAAAGCTAAGTAATGAAGAGGTAGCCAGTGTCTTAGAGGTCCCCATAAAATATCTCGCCAGCGAAGGAACTATGAGAGAAGGACTCTACCCCCTCAATAATGGCGCCCTTCCCGTTTACTTTTGGCAATACGGCAGTGAGTTAATATGGGGAGCAACCTCAAAAATACTGAAAGGCTTCCTGGAACTAGTTTTCCCGCATGGATATCCGGAGAACTAATTTATATTCCCATCCGTTAAAGTCACCAAAAGGAGACCACAAATGAAACATATGACATTCATTAATCTCGCTGAGAGGATTTTAAAGGAAGAAAATAAGCCGTTATCTGTCGAAGAAATTTGGAGTGTGGCTGAAGACAAAGGTTATGATGTATCAGTGGGCACTAAAGGGAAAACCCCTTGGCGCACAATTGGGGCACAGATATATATAAGCATACGAGATGATGTCAATTCTCCATTCGTGAAAATAGATTCAAAACCAAGAAAATTCTTTCTAAAGGCACTTGCCAGTGAAAAGGATATTCTAAAGAATCAAAGACCAAGAAGAACAAAAAGTTGAACAACCAGCAAAGATGAAATACCAAGAGAAGGATTTGCACCAACTGCTGTCATATTACGCCTACAACTATATGAGAATTTACACCAAAACGATTGAACACACAAAATCTAGCAAGAAGACATACGCACAATGGCTACATCCAGATTTAGTTGGCGTTTATTTCCCTATCGGAGAATGGGAAACAGAAATCTTAGATTTTGGTGTGACAACTCAGAGTGGGATAATCAAATTATACTCATTTGAGTTGAAGAGGCAATTAACTTACGGGAACATACGAGAGTCATTCTTCCAAGCAGTTTCCAATTCATCTTGGGCAAACGAAGGATACCTTGTTGCTGCTATGATATCTAAAGACGACGATTTCAAAACTGAATTGGAGAGGCTATCAAGTTCTTTCGGTATCGGTATTATTCAACTTGATACTACTGATCCAGACTCAACAGAAATTATATTTCCCGCTAAGCCCACCCTAAACTGGGATTGGGATACGATGAACAAATTAGCTAAAGAGAACCCCAATTTTAAGAAGTTTATCAAAAGAATTCACAATGATTTCAATTCCAAGGAAATTAGAAAAGAAGAATACGACAAAGTTCCCGATGCAGATGCCCTAAAAAGTTTTATGAGTCGAAAATGTAGAAATCGGAGTCAAACTACGGACTCCGATTTCTTTTTGCATCGCTTGGAAAAGCGGCAAGATCCTCAACTTAGTGTAACAAAGCCAATTCGAGCTAAATAACTCACTTGGCTTTTTCAATTTTCTTTGTTTCTTTAGCCTTAATCTTGATGGTTTTAGGCTTTTCCTCCTCAGCTCTGGGTATAGTGAGTACCAGAATCCCATTATCAAAAGCAGCTTCCGCATCACTGGTTTTCAGGTTTGTAGGAAGCACTACAGAGCGTCTAAAGGTGCCATACTTCTGCTCCTGGCAGAAATAATCCTCCTCCTTTATCTCCTCTTCTACACTGGTTTCACCCTTAATTGTCAGGGTATCGCCACTTATGCTGATATCCACATCCTCCGGTTTCACCCCAGGCAAGCAAGCCTTTACCACTACCTCATCCGCAGTCTGGTAAACATCAAGAGGAATAGCCATATGCTCTCCCATAGTACCCATGGTTTGATAAGGATTGACAAAGCTGTCACCAAACAAACGATCCATCTCTCGCCTCAACCCCACCATCTCCGCAAGTGGTTCCCAACGCACAATACTCATTCCATTTTACCTCCTTTTTATAAATCACCTGCCGCTTTTCTCAACCTCAGTTATTATACAACTCTAACAATTGATTGTCAATGCTTATAAAATAAGACTAGCAATTACCTTGACAACTATGCCTGAATAATTTATACTACAAAATATAGTAGGAACACAAGGAAAAGATGAATTTATGGCGAGCAAAAATTATTATCAAATTCTGGGAGTGAGTCAGAAAGCTTCAGCTAAAGAGATAAAAAATGCCTACCGTAAGCTAGCACGTAAAT
The DNA here is from genome assembly GCA_021159955.1 of Dehalococcoidia bacterium. Taxonomy (GTDB): domain Bacteria; phylum Chloroflexota; class Dehalococcoidia; order UBA2247; family UBA2247; genus JAGHDJ01. Next base: position 359 of record JAGHDJ010000035.1, on the reverse strand, counting down.
ACCATCCCGACGTAAACCCCGGCAACAATTCGGCAGAGAAAAAATTCAAGAGCATAAATGAAGCTTACGAGGTGCTCTCCGATTCCGACAAACGTAAAAAATACGATCAGTTCGGGGATCAGTGGCAGCATGCTGATCAATTCGCCAAAGCCGGATGGAATAAAGCTCCTCACAGGGATTTCAGGCAAGGAGGAACTTCCAGTTCTGGCTTTGGCAGTTTCAACTTCAACAGCTCAGAAGATATATTAGGAAACATCTTTCGCAATTTCGGAGTTGGTGGATCTAATTTCCACACCTCCCAACGTCCCAGGCGAGGCAGAAATGTTGAATATTCGCTAAAAGTAACTCTGGAAGAGGCT
>JAGHDJ010000084.1 GCA_021159955.1 Dehalococcoidia bacterium | reverse complement strand
TCTCCTACACTCTTTGTGATTGTTATTTGAAGTGTAAGAGGGGCTTCCTGAGCGGGTTTGGGAGATGCCGTTGAAGGTGGGGTTGTTGTCAATACGGGGGACGGAGAAGGTGTGAGTGTGAAGGAAGGAGCGGGGGAAGGAGTTGGCTGGTTGTTTGGGAACGGAGGGTTTTTCTCACAGCCGCAAACGACTGATACAGCGACTGTGAACAGTACCGTTAGCAGTAATCTTGCCTTATGTCCGAATAAATCCATCCTATCTATAATAGCATAGCCGCAGACTTAAGCTCCAAGTTGTTCAATCGGACATTGGGGTGAAAACATTTTGTTTCTGGATATGATTGGTATGGGTGTGGTTTCTGAAGTATAATTTCAAGGTCGCCGTTGCGCTGTGGTAAAGCGTTGCAGATAAGCAATTTGGCGTGATAGGATGGTTACTTTCTACCCAGCACTTCTTCTTTTGAGGGATACTTACCGCAGGTTCGGTCTGTTCCCTCGGGGCAGTAGCCCAGTCGAATGCACTTGGCTCCCGCTCTGGAGAAGATGGGAGGCATCTCTCTCTGACATATCCTGAGCATTTCGTTAGCCAGGTTTCTAATTTCCCACTGGGCGCGCGTGCAACAGCGCTCTTCGAAGAAGTGCAGCAACTCGCGGCAGTTCATAGTTACTACGATTTTTGATTCTGCTGCCTGAGGGAGTATGAATCGAGCATCCTGGTTGGCAATTTCGCCATCAATGCCTTTTTCTTTGAAGATTCCTATGATTTTGTTGTAGCTCGTCTGTATTTCGCTGATGATGCGGGTGAATTCGTTTCTCATAACCTTGTCTGCTTCAATTGATGGGGGGATAATATAGTCAAGGTCATTTTCCCTGACATATCTCTGGCTTTGCTGGGAGTAAGATGCCATTCTGTGCCTAACCAGCTGGTGGGTTAGTGCGCGGGAGATACCTTCTATGGCAAAGGTGAACTTGACGTGTTCCAGGGGGCTTTCGTGACCCGAACTCAGTGTTTCTCTGATGAAATTAGCTAGCTTGTTGCTGCTGTCCTTTTTGCTCTCATCAAAGATATCTCCGGCAAACTCCGATGAATAGCACTGCCTGAAGGCGGAGTACAGCAGGGGCATGGCGTTCTGGGTAACATCCAGCAGTCTTACGTTTAATTTTACCTGGGACAATATCTCATTTCCTATCGCTAACAGTTTTTGCATAGTAATATCAGGGGGTAGACGCTGTCAATATAAGAGACCTCTGTCACTTTCACTGGCGGTTACTACCACGAACTGTGTAGCTTGCCCTGTGAGGGCATTTTTGCTCTCGCAGTCGTTGCAGGTGTCGTATTCTGCCGCCGGTCCCAGTATCTGCAGTTTATCTAAAGTGTTCATAGCAGGTTCACATTATTAGAACAAAAGTTCGTAGTACCAATAATGCTGGATAAAATATCTGTCCAGCTGTGACCCTGGAGTGGATACCATGTCTTTGCACAACACCACGGGTAATTATATCTCTAAATTAAGGCTATTGGTGAATAGTTTGACATTGCCATCGCAGGTTGCTAATCTACACGATAGAGGCGATGACGGAGACAAATAAGGGGAAAGAGGCACTCAGCGAATCTGGTATGGTGTGAGCAGATGTGAGCTATCTCCCGAAAATCACTCCTGAGCTCCCATCCGAACCCCTCGTTTTGAGGGCAGTAGGTCTGGGCGGAGTCATTCCCGTTATATTGGATGAAGGTATAAAATATTTGCCTTAGCAGAGAGTTCTCGCCTTATGGTGGGGAAATGAGGGTGGTACCGCGGGAGTGAAATCTCGTCCCTTAGTGGGGGCGGGATTTTTGTATTTTGATAGCATAGTTCGGGCTGGCAGCCCGAACAGGGATTTAGAATGGAGAAGAACCTGTGTTCAAACCTGTAGGCAGTAAAGTTAAATTTCCCCAGTTGGAGGAAGAAATCCTCCGCTTCTGGAAGAAGGAGCGCATATTTGAGCGTAGTGTCGAGGAGCGGAGGGATTCGCCCCTCTTTGTTACCTACGAAGGCCCGCCGACGATGAATGGCATGCCTGGCATTCATCACGTTCTGGCGAGGGTGTTCAAAGATGTTGTCTGCCGCTATCGCACTATGAAGGGTTTCTGTGTACCGCGTAAGGCGGGGTGGGATACACATGGATTGCCGGTGGAGCTGGAAGCGGAAAAAAAGCTGGGATTTAACGGCAAGCCCCAGATAGAGGAATATGGGATTGAGAAATTTAATGCCATCTGTCGTGTGAGTGTTGAGCAGTACCTCAGGGAATGGGAAGAAGTGACCGACCGCATTGGATTCTGGACAGATATGGGTGATCCCTATATTACCTTTGACCCGAAGTATATAGAATCCTGCTGGTGGATTATAAAGCAGTTGTGGGATAAGGAGCTCGTTTATCTCGGTTACAGGGTGACTCCTCATTGTCCTCGCTGCGGCACCTCAATTAGCTCTCACGAAATGGCGCTGGGGTATAAGGAGAATACCGAGGACCCGTCAGTCTACATTAAATTCAAGCTCGACCCGATGCAATCTAAGGTGAAGGAAGTTTTTGGTACTGATATAGCTGACGGAAAGAAGCCGATTTATCTTATGGCCTGGACGACTACTCCATGGACTCTTCCAGGTAATACCGCCCTGGCGGTGTCGGCAGAGTCTGAATATTCCGTGTTGGAGGGGGAGAGTGACTACATCGTTTTTGCCTCAGAACTGCTGGGAAAAGTAGAGACGGAGGATTACCACCTCGTGCGTACCGTTAACGGTGGGGCTCTTGTGGGATTGGAATATTATCCCCTGTTTAATCCGCACGAATATGGAGTTACACGGAGCAGATTTAATATCTTGAGGGACAACAGGGAAGGATTACCTGAGGGTATGCTTTTTCCGCAGTCAGAGGAGAAAGACCTGCGTTATGCGGTGATTGCCACTAACTTTGTCACTATGGATGAAGGAACAGGAATTGTGCATATGGCACCCGCCTTTGGTGAAGTGGACTTCCTCGCTGGTAAGGAGCGAGGGCTGGACTTTGTTCAATCGGTGGATTTGGAGGGTAAAGTTATCGGCAAATATGCCTTCTCGGGGTTATTTGTCAAGGATGCCGACTCACTTATCATTGAGGATTTAAAATCTCGTGAATTGCTTTTCCGTAGTGGGAAGATTCGTCACACCTATCCCTTCTGCTGGCGCTGTAATTCTCCCCTGCTCTACTATGCCAAGCAGACCTGGTATATCAGGACTACTGCGAAAAAGAACGTGCTCATTTCAGGGAATGAGCACATTAACTGGTATCCTGAACACATCAAGCGTGGCCGCTTTGGTGACTGGCTGGAGCACAATGTGGATTGGGCATTCTCAAGAGAGAGATACTGGGGAACGCCCTTGCCCATATGGCAGTGCGAAAGTAACTCCAATCACACCGAGTGTATCGGCAGTGTCGAAGAATTGAGAAACAAATCGGGACTTGAGGGGCTAAAGGAACCGCTTGACCCTCATCGTCCTTATGTTGACCGTATAACATTTGACTGTCCCCAATGTGGCGCCACCATGCGGCGTGTGCCGGAGGTAATAGACTGCTGGTTTGACTCCGGGGCGATGCCGGTGGCGCAGTGGCATTATCCCTTTGAGAACAGTGAGGTATTCCGTCCGAATAAATTTCCTGCCGATTATATTTGTGAAGCGGTGGACCAGACGAGGGGCTGGTTCTATAGCCTACATGCCATTTCCTCACTCCTGTTTGAGGAACCCTGCTTTAAGAATGTCATCTGTCTGGGACATATTCTTGATAGCAAGGGCGAAAAGATGAGTAAATCCAAAGGTAATGTGATTGAGCCGTATGAGATACTGGATAACCAGGGTGCAGATGCTCTGCGCTGGTATCTCTTTACATCCTCTCCTGCGGGCAACGTGCGCCGTTTCTCCTCCGAACTGGTAACCGAGGTTATGAGGAAATCTCTTATGACCCTGTGGAATACTTATTCATTCTTTACAACCTACGCTGATATAGATAACTTTGAGCCGGCTTCTGCTGCATCGGGCAGTGAGACAGACCTTGACCGATGGGTTTTATCCGAGCTGAATCAGCTTATCGTAGATGTTACGCAATCCATGGATGGTTATAAGCCCACTGAGGCGGCACGGAGGATTGCCGAATTTGTGGATGGATTGTCTAACTGGTATGTCCGCAGGAGTCGCAGGCGATTCTGGAAGAGTGAGAGCGATGATGATAAGCTGGCGGCATATCATACGCTTTACAGTTGCCTGGTCACATTGTCCAGACTACTTGCCCCTTTTACTCCCTTTATCGCCGAGGAAATGTATCAGAACCTGGTGCGTTCGGTAGATGATTCTTCTCCTGACAGCGTTCACCTTACCGATTATCCTGTGGCAGTCCTCAACAGGATAGACAAGCAATTATCTGCTGATACTCAGGTGGTGATAAAGATATGCAGTCTGGGTCGAGCAGCCCGCAGTAAGGCGTCTATCAAGGTGCGCCAGCCGCTGGCGAGGGTTTTGGTTGGAGTCAAGTCGCTGGAGGATAAGGAGAGTTTGAGATATCTTGGCTCGCAGGTAATGGAAGAACTCAATGTTAAGAAGATAGACTTTATTGAGAATGAATCCGAAGTGGTTGATTTCAGGATTAAGCCCAACCTGATTCTACTGGGACCCAAATACGGTAAGGAAATGGGTGCTATAACCCGTGCCCTGAAGGAGATGGATCCGAGCGAAGTGGTGAGGGAAGTCAAGGCAGGGGAAGTGTTAAACCTTGCAGGGCACGCTATAAGCT
>JAGHDJ010000131.1 GCA_021159955.1 Dehalococcoidia bacterium | reverse complement strand
GCAGTATAGATCTTCTGGTGCTTACCCATCCACAAGATGATCATATCGCCGGTTTGGTGGAAGTGCTAAAGAGGTATAAAGTGGAAAAGGTTCTAGAATCTGGATTTGAATATGAGATACCGGCGTATACTGAATGGGTCAGATTGGTTGAAGAGAAGGGTATAGCGCGAACTCTGGCAAGGTCGGGACAGCGGATTGATATGGGTGAGGGGATAATAATAGATGTCCTCCATCCCAGTGACGAGTTTGTGGAAGGAGCCGCTTATGACGTCAATAACAGTTCGGTAGTCTTGCGATTGACTCAGGGGAGGATAAACTTTTTGTTTACTGGCGATATCGGAATGGAGGCTGAGCGCAATATTTTACATAACAATAGACAAAAGCTGAGGTCCACTGTTTTGAAAGTGGCTCACCATGGTTCACATAGCTCTACGTCGGATAGGTTCCTGAATGTGGTTCATCCGCAGGTAGCGGTAATATCCGTGGGAGAGGACAATAGATTTGGCCATCCTGATGTCGGGGTAATGGAGAGACTAATAAAGCAGCTTGGGGTGGGTAACATCTATCTAACGCCGGAGCGTGGCACGGTTACCTTCACTACCGATGGGGAAAAATTATGGCTTGAGACGGAAAAGAGTTCTGGTTGGTCTTGAGTGTGATATTACCTCAGGTTATTTATGGGCGCACTTGCCCGTTACCTAAGGCAACCCATTTATAGGTGGTTAATTCCTTGAGTCCCAGCGGTCCTCGAGCGTGGAGTTTTTGGGTACTTATGCCAATCTCGGCTCCCAGACCGAACTGTGATCCGTCTGTAAATCGCGTGCTGGCATTGGCGTATACCGCCGCGGCATCTACCTCATTAAGGAAACGCATAGCTGATGAGTAGTCGTCGGCAACGATGGCTTCTGAGTGTCCTGATCCATAACGTTCTATGTGCTGTATAGCATCATCCAGTGAATCCACTACTCTGACAGCTACTATCAGTGCTAAAAATTCTTTACCCCAGTCCTGCTCTGTGGCAGGGATAAGTTTGAGTGAGGTAATTGGATTCAGTATCTTGAATGAGCGCTGGTCGCAATGCATTTCCACTCCTGCCTCACTCCACCTGAGTGCAATCATTGGCAGGTAGTCCTCTGCGATGTCCTTGTGAACTAGCAGGCATTCCATAGCATTACATACTGATGGACGTTGCACTTTGGCATTGTAGGCAATGGCGGTTGCCTTATCTAGGTTGGCACTGGCATCGACATAAGTGTGGCAGACTCCAATCCCTGAAGCAATTATCGGCACGGTGGCGTTATCCCTCACTATTTTCACGAGACCTGCTCCGCCCCTGGGAATGATGAGGTCGATTATCTCTCTCATCTTGAGCAGGTGTATTATCAGGGAACGGTCTGGAGATTTAACAAACTGTATTGCTCCTTCGGGGATGCCATTGCTATAAGAAGCCTCTTGTACTATTTTAACAAGTGCAGCATTGGAACGCAGTGCCTCTTTGCCGCCACGCAGTATGATAGCATTGCCCGATTTCAAACAGAGTGTGGATATGTCTATGGTCACGTTTGGGCGACTCTCATATATTGATGCAATTATCCCTATGGGAACACGTTTTTTGCTCAATTGTATTCCGTTGGGTAGTGTGTGTGAGTCAAAACTCTCTCCCACTGGGTCGGGAAGAGCCTCTACTGAGCGTACATCTGATGCTATTGAAGCTAATCGTTCATCTGTAAGTATTAGGCGGTCAAGCATGGATGCATTCATCCCTGCTGCTCTGGCTTCTTCACAGTCCCTCTTGTTAGCTGCCAGCACCTCTTCTTTTCTGTCCAGCAGTTTATCGGAGATACTGTGTAGAGCTTTATTCTTTGCTATGGTGGAAAGTTGGGATAGCTTTCGCGATGCCACTTTAGCTTCTTGCGCCTGTTTCTCTAGTTCCTCTTTTGCTGATCTCATAGCTTAGTTCTCCCTTTTGTTTGGTGATATGGATAACCGGGTTTTATTCGCCGTAGATTTATTTTCTATAATATCGCCAGATTGTTGCGATGTACTACCTCGTCACCGTATTGGTAGCCCAGTAAATCCCCTAGTTTATCAGAATGGGCACCTTTGATAATGGCTATATCGGATGAACTATAGTTTGCTATTCCACAGGCGATTCGTTTTTTGTTGCGGTTAATGATATCTATTACCTGCCCTCGTTCAAATTTTCCCTCTACATCTTTGATCCCTACGGGAAGTAAACTGCCCTCGTGATTGCGAAGAGCTGATACTGCTCCATTGTCTATCACTATTTTCCCACAAGAGCAAAGCCCGCTGAGCATCCAGCGTTTGCGGCTTTCCACCTTACTACCACTTGGGGGAAAGAATGTGCCAGCATCTTCTCTTTGCGCCAATCTGGTGATGATGTCTTTCTCTCTACCATTGGCGATAATTACTGATGCACCGCAGGCAGTAGCCATTTTTGCTGCCTGTATTTTAGTAGCCATTCCGCCTGTTCCCTTTAAAGAAGACGTGTCTTGTGCCATTTGTTTTATTTTGTAATCTATGTTGTCGACTCTGGTTATTATTTGGGCATTAGGGTTGATGGTAGGGTCTGCTGTGTATAGTCCGGAGATGTCGCCTAGCAGTAGCAGTAGATCGCCGTCTATGATGTTGGTGACCATTGCAGATAAGTTGTCGTTATCTCCGAATCTGGCTCCTTGTATCTCATCTGTAGCAATGACGTCATTTTCATTGATTATTGGTATTATACCAAGTTCAAGTAAAGCCAGCAGAGTATTACGTGCGTTGAGATAGCTGGCACGATTAATTATATCGCCTCTGGTAAGCAGTGCCTGAGCTACTGTGATGTTGTGTCGCTCGAAGATTCCTCGGTACACTTGCATCAACTCGATTTGTCCCACCGAAGCCATAACCTGTCTGGAGGAGATGTTCACGTTATGTTCTTTGTGTAGTCCCAGTATGTGCTTGCCTGCTGCGATAGCCCCTGAACTGACGATAGCAACTTGCCAATTCTCTTTGTGGAGTTTTGCTACCTGATCCATAAGCTGTGTGATGATTTTTAAATCAAGGTAGTCTTTATCTCCTGAGAGGAGGGATGTGCCAAGTTTAATTATAATGCGTTGACAGACCATTTTTGAGCCTCTTTGTAGTATAGATTGCTACATTGGTATGCCGAAAGCTTTGAAGATTGCTTTTAGCCCTATGGATCCGATAAGGGCTATAATTATTCCTTTGACTGTTTTTCCGCCCCAGCATGCCATGAAATATTTCCATCGAGGAATTCGGCACACTGCCGCTGCCATCCCTACCGGCACAAAGAATGGGTTGACTATTGCCGAAGAGGCAAAAAGAGTCAGCGTGCCGTGGTATCTCATCCATCGTCTTATTTTGAAGTAGATGGAATCATAGATTTTGTTGCCGTTGAATACATTGAACACCACGTGTTTTCCGTGTTGTCCAAGGGTATATGATACCAGTGCTCCGATACCTTCCCCCAATCCTGCTGCCGCTCCGACGATAAAGGGGTTGAGCAATCCACCCGCTGTGAATACTACCACCAGTCCTAATCCTGGTGCCATAAGGGAAGCACTGGCGATCAGGTTGATGAGGAAAACACCTAGATATCCATATGCCTCTAACCCTTGTATCCAGTCTCTGTAGATAATGGCAACAACAGAGAGACCCACCGCAAGAAGCACCATCAATGCCAGGATTAACTTACTTACGATGGGAGAACCTTTGATTTTATTGACTATACCACGGTTTTCCTGAGAGTCCACTGTAGGTGACATAATACACTAAGACTATATTCGAGTCAACATATTATATGGTGGGCAGTTATTCTTCACATAGAGGAGATTGCGTCTATGTGTTGATATATTGCATTTGAGGATATATAGCGTTATACTGACCTTGGATAATAGAATAGAGCCGTGGGGGAGCTTAAGGGCTGAGAGTTCGATAAAAAACACTCTGTGTTAGCTTTCATAGTGCATTCGGATGACCCCTTGAACCTGATTTCGGTAACTCGAACGTAGGGAATCGGTATAATCAAGTCCGAGGGGTTGAGTTGAAATCATTCCTCGGCTTTTGTTTTTTAGGGGGACAATGTGACACAGTTAGAAATGGCAAAAAAAGGTGTTGTCACCACACAGATGAAAGCAGTGGCTTATGATGAAGGTGTAGATACCGGATTTGTAATGCGGGGTATAGCCGATGGCACTATTGTGATTCCTGCTAATATTGGTCATATCAAGCTCAAGCCATGTGGTATTGGCAAAGGCTTACGCACGAAAGTAAATGTCAATTTGGGGACATCTCAGGATTGTAATGACATAGAACTTGAACTGGAAAAAGTACGAGTGGCTGAGAAGTATGGGGCTGATGCAGTAATGGATTTGAGTACTGGCGGTGACATAAATGAGATTCGCCGTAAGGTTATCAGCACAACTTCACTGACTATTGGCACTGTCCCCATATATCAGGCTGGAATTGGGGCTATTGCGAAGCGTGGCTCAATAGTTGATATGACTGCTGGCGACATGTTTGCTGCTATTGAGGAACAGGCGAAAGACGGAGTTGATTTTGTAACAGTTCACTGTGGTGTAACGCAGGCAGTGATAGCGCGCCTTAAAAAAGCAGGGCGTTTAACAGGCATCGTATCTCGTGGAGGGGCTTTTCTC
>JAGHDJ010000009.1 GCA_021159955.1 Dehalococcoidia bacterium | reverse complement strand
TGTCTTGGAGTAATAAATGACTTCGAACATATCCCTGATCCCTTTTCGTTTTGTCGCAATTATAACCCCTCAAATTAACTTTGTTCAATAACTCATCCTTGATATTTCTTGTCTCTGGGCATTATACAGTGCAGTGGTATCCATAGCTAAAACTAAAGCCGCCCCATTCACTGTGAATTTCGCTAGTGTAAACACGGATAGTATATCCCTGATTCAGGATGTAGGGGGGGGGAAGGTAAAGAATGAAGCGCCGTTGTCTATGTCTTGCACTATACATCTGTCTAAATCCTGCGGCGTACTTTCTGAGTTTGTTATCTCTACGCATTCGCCTGACTCTGTGCGAGTCATAGTTCTATCATAAAAATATTATTTATCTGGATGCTGTCACTTTTCTCTGGCTTGGATGTAGTTGTGGGGATTGGCGTGAGTGTAAGAGTTGGGGTAGGACCTGATGTGGGTGTTGGAGTAGTGGTGCCCAAAACAGGTGTTTCCTGATACCTTTGCCGTGGTGCAGGAGATGAATTGGGGGAAGGTGTGTGTTTCTGTGTGGTGGTATATGTTGGTGAGGAATTTGGCACAGAGGTGTCTGTGGCGTCCCTGCTGGGATTCGAACCCAGGACCCACTGCTTAGAAGGCAGTTGCTCTGTCCAGCTGAGCTACAGGGACATTTTGGTCAGCATTGGAAATTATAACTCAGGAATATGGTGCGGTCAATGAGATGTTTTTTTCTTGTGCTGATAAAGGTAGACGGCAACGACAACCACAATTACTATGGCAACTGGTATATCGAAGGGTCTGGTAACCTCTCGGATTATATTCCAGTTTTCCCCCAGTTTGTATCCGCCGTATGCCAGCGCGGAGCAGTAGAGGGAAGACCCTATGAGGGTATATAGCAAAAACTTTGGAAAGTTCATTTTAGCTGTTCCTGCGGGGATGCCTATCCATGTGTTTAATATCGGTATGAATCGGGAGAAAAATATTGCTACCTCGCCGTGTTTCTCAAACCAGCCGTGTGCTCTGTCTATATCGCCGTGAGAGACGAAGAAGCGATTCCCATAGCGCTCCACCAGTGCCCTTCCACCTTTCAATCCAATAAGATAAAAGATGGATGACCCTATCACACAGCCCAACCCGCCGCAGAATCCTGCCCACAGCGTGTAGTGCCAGCCCAGCCCCTGCCATTGCACCAGCATCCATCCTGCTAGGGGCATAATCACCTCGGTGGGAATTGGAACGGCTAAACTCTCTATGGTCATTAACAGTATCACGCCGGGCCATTGGAGAAAGTCATATGTGTGTCTAACAAATTGCAGTATATCTTGTTCTAGTCCCAGCATGAATCTTTAGGGTGTCCCTGCACAGTTTTTTTAAGTTTCGGCATTTAAGAGTGCTCGATATGTCTTTTGCAGCAGCAGCGCATCTTCTTCTTGATTTGGGCTCTCACAGATGATAGTTCCGCCCGCTCCGCTGTTATGTAGTGCCTTGAGTAAATCCCTGTATTGAAAGTCGGACTCTGCCAGTGTCAGGTGCTTGCGTTCTCCCTTTGGGCCATAGTCTATTCCTGAGACGTGTATGTGCATTTGCCTTAAGGTTTTTTTGCCCAGCTTTTGTTCAAAGAGCTTTAAGATGGAGCTAAACTCATCATATGAATTGGCTTTTCCTGTTCGGGCGTGCCAGTGGGCAAAGTCCATGCAGGGGGTTGTCCCCTCTATCTCGGAGCAGAGATTTAATGTCTCTTCCAGCGTTCCAAATTGACTCACCTTGCCCATAACCTCTGGGCTGAGTAGTATCTGGCAACCTTCCTCACGGAGAGTGTCTGTCATCCCGCTTACATGTTCCTTGACGATGGCGTATGTCTCCTCGGGGGATTTATCCCCGTAGAAGGCGGGGTGAAAAACTACATTTCTGGCGCCGCAGATGGAACCTATACGAGCCGCCCTCAATATCCTCTGGCAGCTGGCAGTTATCTTCTCGGGTTCCCTTGAGTTCAAGTTTACATAATATGAGGCATGTACGCTGAGTGCTATGTGTTCTTCTTTGGCAGTTTCTGACACCAGCCCCGCTCTTTCGGCGTTCATCCTCACGCCGTGAACGAATTCTATCTCCATACAGCCCAGACCGAGTTCTTTAACCCGCTTAATTCCTGCCCGAGTGGTGTGCGGATAGGTGCTCATAGGGATACCTGCTGTGCCGAAGAGAAATTTATTCATAGGTGTATATTAACACTGTGCTGTGAAATGATTTGCTTCGGTTGCCAGTTTGCGACCCATGGCGGTAATTAAAGGCTTTATTTTTTGCATTAACGTAGCGAAATTATCAAAAGTGAGTGACTGGGGTCCGTCCTTGAGTGCTGCATCGGGATTGGGATGAACCTCAATCATCAGTCCGTCCGCTCCGGCAGCAATGGCTGCCATAGATACTGGGGTTACCAGGTGCCACTTGCCGGTGGCGTGACTTGGGTCGGCAATGACGGGCAGGTGGCTGAGCTTGTGGATTGCGGGGATGGCACTGATATCCATCGTGTTTCTGGTGTAAGTCTCAAATGTTCTGATGCCGCGCTCACAGAGCATTACCTGTTCGTTGCCCTGGGACATAATATATTCTGCGGCAAGCAGCCATTCTTGAATGGTAGATGACAGCCCTCTTTTGAGCATAACAGGTTTTTGTGTCTGTCCCACTTCGTCCAGCAGGGCAAAATTTTGCATATTGCGTGCCCCTATCTGGAGTATATCGCTATATCTTGCCACCATCTCTACATCTCTGGCTGCAATAACTTCAGTTACGATTGGCATACCGGTTTCTTTTCTGGCTTTAGCAAGTAGTTTTAAGACATCTTCACCCAACCCGCGGAAGCCATAGGGGGAGGTGCTCGGTTTGAAGGCGCCTCCGCGTAAGATGTTAGCTCCTGCGGCTTTTACCGCTTCTGCTGTCTTTATCAATTGCACCTCTGTTTCTACGGCACAGGGACCTGCCATCACCACTATTTCGTCTCCACCTATGGTGAATTTGTCCGCTCTTATCGTGGTGTTCAGGGGGTGAAATTCACGGTTGGTCAGCTTATATGGCTTGGTAACGGGGATGACTTCTGCTACGGAGGGCATCACGATAAAGGAGTCGTGAATTTCGGGCATGTTGGGTTTAACCCCTACAGCTCCTATTATTGTTCGCTCTGCACCCTGTGAAATGTGTCCTTTTAAGCCAATGTCCTTGAGTCGGGACATAACCTCGGCAATATCTTTTTCTCCTGAATTAGGCTTCATTACGATGATCACTGAAATCGCTCCTCTAAAAAAATTATATAATATCCTCTGTCAGAGGGTGTTTTGTCTCAGTATCTCCGTCCCTCTGAGATATACGAATTGTATTTCGCTGGCTTGCTTCTCGGTATTAAATAAGACGAGAACGCGAATGCACATTGGCATACTGCCCTGTACGTCTATCTCATGGGTGCAGAGGAGGGCAGTATTAGACCAGCCGAGCTGGCGTGCTGCAGTTGCGGGAAAGGTATCGTTGAGGTCTGGAGTGGTGGTAAAGATGATGCAGGTTATGGAGTCAATGTCTATCTCATTGACGGTGACTATCTCCTGGAGTAATTCCTTACTTGCCTCTAAAATAGCTTCTTTAGTGTTGTGCTCCGCTGTAGTTGCTCCACGGATACCTCGGCACCACATAGTATTGCGTCCTCCTGAGTGATAATGAAGTTCATTATGGCACAAGTGTGTTTGATTGACAAACAAAAATGAGGAGTATATGATGATATTGCTGTAGCTATTGACCTTGTGGGGCAGTAAGCTTGCAGAAGGCGGAAAGTTTTTGGAATTAGATATAGTCCACTTGGATCGTGGGAACGACTGAGATGGTAATGATGCTAATCCAGGTAATATAGTTGAGGCTTACCCTCTTTTTGAGGGGAGGCCTTTTTGTATTTTGTAGTACCTGAAATGTATGAGATAACAGAGAGTGCTCCTTGTAATGTGTAATGGATATAATGCCCTGGGAGAGATAGGAGAAAAAAGATAGTCCGATTAGGATTTATTGGTGCGGGGACAGTGGGTACTGCGTTGGCGGTTAGCTTGGGTGGTAAGGGATATCCCATAGCAGCGGTTGCCAGTTACAGTATCGCTTCAGCCGAAAGCTTGGCAGATGCAGTTGGCGGTTGTAAGGTGTCATCCTGTGCGCAGGAGGTGGCTGATGTTGCTGATGTGGTATTTGTTACCACCCCTGATGATGTTATCGCTTCGGTGGTGGAAGCGGTAAAGTGGCATTTGGGGCAGAGCGTGGTGCATTGCAGTGGAGCGGCTCCGCTCAGTATTCTTGAGCCGGCGAAATTGGCGAGTGCTTATGTGGGGGGGTTTCATCCCCTGCAGACTTTTGCCAGTATTTCCTGCGCGGTGGAGAGTATTTCCGGTATCACCTTCGCGCTGGAAGCGGAGGAGCCGCTATTGAGCACTCTAAAGGAGTTTGCCACTGTGATTGGGGGGCATTGGGTAAGGCTAAAAATGGAGGATAAGGTGTTGTATCATGCAGCAGCAGTGATGGTGTCTAACTACATGGTAACGCTGATGAAACTGGCGACGGATATGTGGGAGGAATTTGGGGTGGATAATGATGAGGCAAGCAGGGCACTAGTGCCGTTGTTGAAGGGAACAGTTGATAATGTTGCCAATATCGGATTACCGAATTGTCTCACAGGACCCATTGCCAGGGGTGATGTGGGAACGGTAAAAAAACACTTGAATGTATTGGAGGGACGGGGTTCATCATTACTCTCAGTATATTGCTCTCTGGGATTGGAGACTCTACCTATCGCTCGGGCGAAGGGTAAAATTGAGAGAAGCGAAGCTGAAGAGATACACAGTTTGTTGAGTGATGCTCTGGCATCTAAAGCATCTTAGGTTATAGAGGTTGTACTGAATGATAGAAATGCTGATTAGAGGAGGAAATTGCTGGTGAGAACTATGCTGAAGAGTAAGCTGCATCGAACAAAGGTTACTGATGTCAATGTAGAATATGAAGGGAGTATCACCATTGATCGCGAGCTTATGGTGGCGGCAGACATACTTCCTCACGAGATGGTTCATGTTCTTGATGTGAACAACGGAGAGCGTTTTCAGACTTATGCCATCAGTGGAGATAAGGGAGAGATATGTATCAATGGGGCGGCTGCGAGGTTGGTGTCACCGGGTGACATTGTAATTATTCTCAGTTACGTTAGTCTTTCGGATTCTGAGGCAAGAGTTTGTCAGCCCACGAGGGTGTATGTTGATGAATATAACAATATCACCCGGACGCTTGGAGAAACTGTGCTCAATCGGATTTAATGGGGGTATTATTAAAATGCGTGTTACCGCTAATGATATAAAAGAGATGAAATTAAAGGGGGAGAAGATACCCACTATCACTGCCTATGATTATTCTACTGCCCGTATAGTTGATGAGGCTGGTATTCCTCTCATATTAGTAGGAGATAGTCTTGGCATGGTAATGCTGGGTTATGAGAACACTCTGCCCGTAACTATGTATGATATGCTTCATCATACCAGGGCGGTGGTTAGAGGAACTAAGAGGGCGTTGGTGGTAGTTGATATGCCTTTTATGACCTACCATACCAATAGCCTTGATGCCTTGCGCAATGCAGCTCGCTTTATTCAGGAGGGGGGGGCTCAAGCAGTTAAGCTTGAGGGTGGTGTGGACGTGGCTGATGTAGTTGAGCGTGTGGTGAATTGCGGTATACCTGTTATGGGGCATATTGGAATGACTCCTCAGTCAGTGCACCAGTTTGGTGGTTTTAAGGTTCAAGGTAAAACCCTGGAAGCGGCGAAGGCAATTATGGATGACGCTAAGGCGCTGGAGAAGGCGGGAGCCTTTAGTATTGTGCTGGAATCTATTCCCTATCTCCTTGCTGAGCTTATTACCGAGAGGTGTAATGTTCCCACCATTGGTATTGGTGCAGGACCGAAGTGTGACGGAGAAATACAAGTAATTCATGATATACTTGGGTCTTTTACGGATTTTGTTCCCAGGCATACCAGGCAATATATTAAGCTTAATGAGATAATTGGGAAGGCTGTCTCGGATTATGCTTCTGATGTAAAGGTGGGGATTTTCCCCACTGAGAAGAAC
>JAGHDJ010000147.1 GCA_021159955.1 Dehalococcoidia bacterium | reverse complement strand
GTGTGGGGGTGAACCGTGGGAGATGATAACCCCAGATGATGACCCAAAGTATTCCCCACATGTGTGGGGGTGAACCGCCATCGCCGATGGTGAAAACCTAGTTAGTCCTGTATTCCCCACATGTGTGGGGGTGAACCTTGGCACACTGGCAAGGAAAATTATTTTAGGAAGTATTCCCCACATGTGTGGGGGTGAACCTGCTTATGATGCTCAAGCGTGAACTATCACGTCGTATTCCCCACATGTGTGGGGGTGAACTGTCTGCACTTCATATGAATCGTTTTTCTGACGGCATACTTGTTTGGCAATGGTTCACAGTGTAGAATTGAGATGTTCTTGTTAGCTTCGAAATGAAGAGGAAGAGATGTTCAGGAAGACTAAAATAGTTTGCACTATTGGGCCTGCGAGTTGTTCGAAACAGATAATAGAAAAGATGGTTCGGGGAGGGATGAATGTTGCCCGCTTGAATTTCTCTCATGGCACCAGGGAAGAACAAGCCAAAACTATCAAGACTATTCGTGAGGTCTCGGCAAAGTTGAATGTGCCGTTGGCGATACTTCAGGATTTACCGGGACCCAAGTTGAGGGTAGGGGATATGAAAGATGGAGTGTCTCTTCGGGAAGGAGATGAAATTACCCTCACCAGCGACAAAATATTGGGTGACGAACGTCGGGTATCGGTGTCTTTGCGTTCCTTGCCTGAAGATGTCGTTGCAGGTGATATTATTTTTCTGAGTGATGGCGCTATCCAGTTGAGTGTGTTGTCCACCACTGATACCGATGTTTTGTGCAGAGTGATTGCTGGTGGTGTATTAACTGCACATAAAGGGATCAATGTTCCTGGGGTTAAACTCAATGTGCCCTCTATCAGTAATAGTGAGGTGAAGGATCTGGACTTTGGGCTGGAGCACGGCGTGGATTTTGTGGCTATGTCCTTTGTGCGTGAGGCTGATGAGGTGCATCATCTGAAACAGTTGCTGCGGGGAAAGGGTTCTAAAGCGGCGCTCATCGCTAAAATTGAAAAACATGAGGCGGTCGATAACATAGATGAAATCATCGCTGAAGCGGATGGTATTATGATAGCCCGCGGCGATTTGGGGGTAGAGATTCCGCTGCAGGAAGTTCCCGTGGTGCAGAAAGAGATAATAAACAAGTGCAGCCGTGCAGGCAAACCCGTTATAGTGGCTACCCAGATGCTGGAGTCAATGTTGAATTCTCCGAGGCCAACCCGAGCGGAGGTTAGTGATGTTGCTAATGCTATCTTTGATGGGGCGGATGCGGTGATGCTCTCTGGTGAGACGGCTGTGGGACAATACCCGGTAGAAACGGTGAAGGTGATGTCCGGCATTGCCGTTGAGTCTGAGAAGGCGTTGCCCTATAAGCGCAGTCTTTCAGAGAAAACGGGGCATGTTTTGGCGAAGACGGATGATGCTATAAGCTATGCCGCTTGTAGTATCTCACAGCAGCTTGGGGCTGCTGGCATAGTTGCCTATACCAGTTCGGGCAGCACCGCTTTGCGGGTGTCCAGATATCGTCCCCCTGTGCCGATACTGGCACTCACTCCCGATGCGGGCGTGGCGCGGAAATTGGTGCTCTGCTGGGGAGTGATACCTCAGCTTGTCTTGGGTATTGAGGGCGTGGATGAGATGTTTGGTGAGGCGGTTCGGCTGGCACTTAGAATGGGTGTGGCGGAACGTGGGCAACTCCTTGTTATTACTGCCGGTGTCCCCCTGGGCGTGCCTGGCAGTACCAATATGATAAGGGTTCAACACGCTGAATAAAAAGTCCTGTATTGTCTTTGTTTGACGCGCGACACGCCAAGTGTTAAGATTTTGTAGTTAAATTTTAATTTGGAGCTTCCTGAGATGGAGTATTTTAATGGATAAATTGAAGATTCGCGTCAACACCAGAGAGGTGCTCGGCAAAAAAGTAAAGATGCTGCGGAGAAAAGGGATAACGCCGGCTCATATTTATGGATCAAGGGTCAAATCTCTGCCCCTTCAGGTGGATACGCATTCTCTGGAGGATATCTTAAGGCGGGCGGGCTCGACCAGTTTGATATCTCTATTTATAGATGATGCCAAGCGCTCTCATAAGGTTATGATTGCTGATGTGCAGAGAGATGCTATATCAGATGAGTTGATTCATGTTGATTTCCAGCAAGTGCGGATGACGCATGCAGTTACGGTGGAGGTGCCCCTCAGGTTTGTTGGGGAATCTCCGGTGGCAAAGTCCGCTACGGTGAAATTGCTGAAGAATATGATGGCTGTCTCTGTGGAGTGTATGCCTGACAACATTCCCAGCAGTATAGATGTGGATATTAGCCATCTTGATGAAGCTAATCCTACCATTTGTGTTAAAGATGTGGATATGCCTGATGGTGCTAAAGCTGTGACAAATGCCGAAAGTCTGGTGATTAAGGTTTATAAACCGAGACTTGAGGTAGAGGAGACTGAAGCAATTGAAGGGGCAGCTGAGGTGACTGAGGCGGAAGAAGTTGAGCAGAAAGAGGAGTCGGAGAAAACATCGGACTAGCATCGTCCTTCTGAACGTTAGTTTGCGCCTGTGTGGGGAAGGGAACTGCGACCGTTTTGTCCGCCTGTGGGTGAAGAGGCATAGCTTTTAAGGGACTTGGTATTTAACGTAGCCGCTGGGATGCTCCTGGCTCAGGAAATCATCTACCATTTGTTCGCCCATCTTGAGCATATCTTTGGTGTTACTCATATTCCATAGGTGGGTTTCCTTGAAAGCGTTGGTGGCGATGTGGTAAATAGTTTCCGTATGTCCCGTCTGTGCTATCTTCAAATCACCCAGGAAGTGCTGATACATCATAATACTGACGGCTCGTCCGGCGATATTGAACACCCCCTTAATCTTCGGTTTTACTTCACCGGCGAAGTTTACGTCAAGGGCGTATATCTTTCTGGCGTGCTCCTCTATAGCTACTCCAATGGGTAAAGAGGAAACAACTCCCCCATCTATATATTGCCAGCCGTGGCATTCCCATGGGGGTAGGTAGGGGGGGATGGCTGTACTTGCCATCGCTGCATCCACCAGCGATTCCGATGGATCATGTCCGAAGACATACATCTCACCGGTGTTCAGGTTAGCAGCTACGATGCGCAGCTTGATGTCAGGCATATCTCCAAAGTATTTTATTCCCGGTGGCAGGCTGCTCTCTATCAAATGCCTCAGCTTTTCGTTGTCAAACAGACTATCTCTGCTGCTAATAAAACGTCTTCCCATTGAGAGATAGTTTCCTGTGAAGATGTTTACCTTTGTTGCTTCTTTCCATATCCTGATTAATTTTTTCGCCCCGCCCACGGTGGGATTTACGGCAAAACGGATTGCATTGAGTGCGCCTACCGACGTTCCCACGAGTAATTGGGGGGTGATATTGTGTTTCAGAAGTGACAGTAAGGCTCCTGCCTCAATGGCACCTCGATTACCGCCGCCACTGAGGACGAAAGCTGTGTCTATATCTGAGTCCATAGTTTTCGCAACTCCTTATGTTAAATCTACCAGTGACTCTCTGCGGGGGAGCAACATCAGTTGTCAAATTATATCATCTGAATTGTTGTCTTATCAAGGTAATTAACCTGTTTGCAGTTTAATAGGGTGGGTGCTAGAATCTGGGTGCTGAAGTTAGGCAGGATTTGTGTGTGGCAATATGTCTTGGTGCAGATGCTGATAGCGAAATCAGTGAGGAGGTCACGGTATAATGGCGATAGATTATATGAAGCGTGCGCTTTCTCTGGCTGAGCTGGCTTTGGGACATGCCAGTCCCAATCCGTCTGTGGGTGCAGTGATAGTTAATGATGGAGATGTAGTGGGGGAAGGATATACTCAGCCCCCGGGGTCTGCTCATGCTGAGATAATGGCACTGCAGCAGGCAGGAGAATCTGCCCGTGGGTCAACTATGTATGTTACTCTGGAGCCCTGCTGTCATTATGGGCGCACCCCGCCGTGCACCGGGAGTATAATTGCTGCGGGTGTTGAAGAAGTCTATATGGCGATGCTTGACCCTGATAGCAGGGTGCTGGGTATGGGGAAAGAGGAGTTGGAGAAAGCGGGCATAAAGGTATATCTCGGTGATTACGAGAAGGAAGCCCGTGAACTTAATGAGGCATATATCAAGCATGTTGCTACCGAGCTCCCCTTTGTTACTGCCAAGTTCGCTATGAGTTTGGATGGCAAAATAGCCACACGGACAGGGGATTCAAGGTGGATAAGCGGAGAAGAATCACGGCGGCGGGCACACTGGATGCGCTATGCTACAGATGCTATTGTGGTAGGTATAAATACCATATTGGTTGATGATCCTCGTCTCACGCAGAGGGTTGGCAAGGATGGGGGGCAGTTAGAAAAGCAGCCGCTGAGGGTGATAGTAGATAGCAAGGGTCGGATTCCCCTCACCGCTCAGGTATTTCGGGTTCCTGGGGAAACACTTATTGCTGTGGCATCTCCACTGGACGAGGAAAAGAAGAGTGCCTTTGCAGAGAGGGGAATAGAGGTGGTGGAATTGCCACCCGAAGATGGGTTGGTTAATCTTGATGAATTACTGAAGGAATTGGGAAAGAGGGATATCATCAACCTGCTTGTAGAGGGCGGAGGTAGCTTGCTCGGCTCATTTTTTGATGGCGGTTTAGTTGACAAGGTGATGGTTTTTATTGCGCCGGTTCTCATTGGTGGAGGGGAAGCCGTGAGCCCCATATGTGGAGAAGGCGCAAGTAAAATAAGTGAAGCTGCTCATTTGAGCAGAGTGAAGGTGCAGAGGCTCGGTGATGATGTGTTGGTTGAGGGATACGTTGGATAAATCGAGAGGGAGTAGTTTATAATGTTCAGCGGTATCGTTGAAGAGGTAGGGGTGGTGAAGGCGCGGGGTGCGGAAAGTCTAACTATTTCGGCGAATAGGGTGTTGGAAGAGGCGGCGTTGGGTGACAGTATTGCTGTTAATGGCGTATGCCTGACCGTTACCGCTATGGACAAGGGCAGCTTTTCTGCGGATGTAATGACGGAGACCTTGAGATGCACCAATCTGGGTTTACTGCGCATTGGCGGCAGGGTTAATC
>JAGHDJ010000121.1 GCA_021159955.1 Dehalococcoidia bacterium | reverse complement strand
GTCCAGTACTCGACCAATTGTTAGCACTGGTAAACAGGGAACAAGTAGAGGGCGTTGACCCCTGCGGCTCGGTAATGCAGGATATCCCAGGCACAGCTCAAGGATGCTGGTTCTTATCCGGTAACAGCGAGACATATCCCGAAGACCCACACCTTGCCCTCGTCCATGATAATGTTCATCCCAGTCAAGCGGTTTTCTCAGTAGGAATATCGGTCCCCAACCTGGAAAGTAGGACCTATGAATTCCCGCCGCAGAGTTCTGGATTACTCAATCGCGATTTTTCCGACATTACCCCCGATGGGCAAATTTACGGCTTTCAGACCGAAGGGTTCAGCGGAGCAATAATTGTGAAAATGCCAGATGCCGAAACACTGTGGATTGAAGCTATCGAAGGCGGAGGCACAAGCCCTTCAACCTGGTCATTCACCAGCAACAAAGCCATATTCAAGAGATAAAAGTCAGCCCAGCAAAAAGAGTAGCGCCACCTTCCGCAAGTATCGGCAGAGTATAAAGCAGATACTTGACGAACTGCCAGATTAAATGGCATAAAGGGATAGTTATTCCAAGTTCAGTCAGAAAGCTATGAATCACACGGAGAATCGTTTTCAATGGCTAATTCTAAAACTATTGATATCGACGGTGTGGGACCAGTTCTCTTTGAACACAGTAAGCGGGCTAAAAAGCTGAATATATCCGTGAAGCCATTTAAGGGCGTTCGGGTCGCCGTTCCTGACAGACTGTCCTTTAAGAAAGCAGAGGACTTCGTCTATACGAAGACCGACTGGATAAACAAGCACCTGGACAAGATGAGACAATATGAAAAGAGACGCAGAATCGCATCAGCTTCTTCATATATCGACAGAGCAGAGGCAAAAAGAATACTAACCGAAAAGCTCAATTATCTGGCGGAAAAACATGGATACAGCTATAACAGGATATTCATCCGCAATCAGAAAACCAGATGGGGCAGTTGCTCTCACAAAAACAACATCAACCTCAACATGAAATTAATCAACGTGTCCAATGAGCTGATGGAGTATGTCATTCTACATGAGCTTGTTCATACCAGAATCAAGAATCATAGTAAAGACTTCTGGACTGAATTGGACACACTGGTAGGAAACGGAAAACGCCAGTCCGCCAGGTTGAAGAAGTACGGATTCGAGTTATTGTTGTGATACCAGCAACAGTGATAGCCCTCCAACAATGTCGCTAGAATATGAAGTAGATACTTGGCGAATTACTACATTAAATGGCATAAAGTAGGGTATAATGATGCCAGATATCAAACAAAAGCACCTTCGAGGAGATTATACTGCGTGCATAAATCGCATCATAGATTACATTGAGACGAATACCGACCAGAAACCTTCACCGGAAGAAATATGCGCAAACTTTCAACATCAAAGGATGATGGGGGATTCACAAAATAATTTGTGCGGTTTACAATAACAGTGGATATGATGCCGCAATCTTTCGGCTTCTGTTCAAATCACCGCTTCGCTCGGACTTCTCATATTTGCAAGACGTTACCGTAAATGTCTGAACGAAGGGACTTATCTAAAAGATTAAAAGGAGGACCAAAAACCATGTCCGAGGAGCATGTTCCCGCCGATTACACAAAGATGAATCTTCTAGAAGCCAGAAATTTTGATAAAAAGGTTAGAGAGAACTTTATGCCAGCAGTTATTTCTACTGTTAAACAAATCGTCGAGGATTATGGCATTTTGGAGGGTGTAGGTGTGGACGTTGGATGCGGCACAGCGGTTTTCGCAATTCAGTTATGCAAACACTCCAACTTGAAGATATATGCATTAGAAAAGGTGAAAGCCATATCCGAAGTAGCACGCATGAATATTGAAGAGGAACAATTGACAGACAGAATAATCCCCGTATTGGGTAATGCTCATGAATTGCCTTTCGAGAACGCATTCGCAGATTTTATAGTTAGTCGAGGTGCATATCATTGCTGGGAAGACAAGGTACAAGTATTTAGAGAAATTTATAGAGTGTTGAAGAAAGACGGACTTGCCTTTGTTGGTGGTGGATTTGGGCGATATGTCACTGAGGAAGAGTTGGACAGGATGAAATCTCTGAGGGCTCGTTCACTGAAAGAGGATGCAAAGGCTTATAGTTCACCTGATAAGTTAAAGGAGATTATACATAAAGCGGGTATATCTAACTTCCGTATAATTCATGATAAAGCGGGTTTTTGGGCAGAAATAAAAAAACTTGAGAAATAGGGGCATTAGACCATGCTGGAAGTCTACACAATTGTCCATTTTGTTCAACAAAAATAAGTCTAATTCTTGCTGTCCTATCAGCACAATGCGTATTCTCCCAGTAGCAAGCATCGAAAAAAGCTAAGCGACGTGATACCTTGACCTACGATTGACCGAGTATACGATGCCTGTCGGCATGTTCTAGATAAAGGAGGAGTTCA
The DNA here is from genome assembly GCA_021159955.1 of Dehalococcoidia bacterium. Taxonomy (GTDB): domain Bacteria; phylum Chloroflexota; class Dehalococcoidia; order UBA2247; family UBA2247; genus JAGHDJ01. The sequence goes on along the minus strand of JAGHDJ010000121.1, from coordinate 6,371 downwards.
TGTTAAAGCTGTCTCGAGTAGCTCCGCATGAGTGGGTGTTTGTTTACCCCAATATGTATGACAACTTGATGGACGAGTTCAACGCGGGGTGTGAGCTATATGAGGAGGGAAATCTCGGCGAAGCTAAGAGAATTTTTCGAGCGGTGCTTGCTCAGATGCCCGACCATCTAGATGCGATTCATCATTTGGCACTAGTTCTATCCGAACAAAGTCTATTCGACGAGGCACGAGACCTCTGGGAACAGACTGTTCGTATTGGTCATAAGGCATTTCCTCAAGATTTCGAGATAGGAGGTAACCTCCTTGAATGGGGGTGGCTAAGAAATAGACCATTTCTGCGATGCCTTCATGGATTGGCCCTAGCCAGATATGAGAACGGGGAAACAGAGGAAGCCCTGAAGTTATTCCAGGAGTTACTTTCCCTGAACCCCAACGATAACCAAGGAGTTCGAGCCATGGTTCAAGAGGCATTGTTCAAGCTGGATAGGTTTGAAGATGCCCTTGAGATTGCAAGGCAATATCCTAACGATATAATGCCTGAGACTCTCTATGGGCGAGCTTTGGCTCTTTTCAAACTAGGTCGGCGACGGGAGGCAACTGCAGCACTTCAGAAGGCCACCAAGTATTTACCCTTGGTGAGGAAAGAACTCCTGAAGACAAGGCATCACCTGCCCAGGATAGCAAGGTCGAATGTGGTTACTATAGGCGGTGCCGATGAGGCTTATTATTACTGGGAACAGTGGGGACGATTCTGGAAGGAGGATGACGGAGCTCTCGAATGGCTGAGAGGAATAATAAGACAGGCTGCCAAGACGCACCGAGACACGGGTTAATAGCGGCATTTTCAATGGTAACAGCAATGAGTGTTGGAGTGGGATCAGGAGGGGATTCGCTTGGAATAGAGCTATACATTGCACAGAAGCCCATTTTGCTACCTCACTACTGAAGAGCAGGAGCGCCTTCCGCAGTATCAGCAGAGTATGAAGCAGATGTTCGTCAACCTGCCCAAATGAGAATTGACATCAGACGAATGCCATTATACATTTAACCTAATTATTTAGTGAATGAAAATTAGAGTTACACTATGCTTAGGGACGGGAAATGAAGCTCACTATCGTTTATGACAACGAAGTGAAGAAAGAGGGGCTAATAGCAGACTGGGGATTTTCATGCCTCATAGAAGGAAACGGTATTCCCGCAACCTTGTTCGACACCGGTGCCGATGGAGCCATATTGCTTCATAATATGCGGGGTTTAGGTATTGAGCCAAGCACCATCAGAATAATTGTAATTTCCCATGCCCACGGCGACCATACTGGAGGACTCCCCTCTATTTTGCAGGCAAATAAGGATGCTGTGTTGTATGTTCCAGCGTCGTTTCGAGGAACGATACCAGGAAGAAAAGTAACCACAGTTACTGACCCCATCAAGATTTCGGATCAGATTTTTTCTACCGGTGAGCTTAAAGGCATAGAGCAATCATTAGGACTTAAAACAGATAAGGGAATCAATATATTAGTAGGATGCTCTCATCCGGGAGTTAACAACATCATAGATGCCTCTTCAAGGTTCGGCAAAGTTCACGGTATTATCGGCGGCTTCCACGGGTTTCGCGATTTTAAGAAACTTAAGGACTTATCTCTAATATGCCCCTGCCACTGCACACAATATAAGTCAGAAATAAAGCATTTATTTCCCGAAAAGTGTAGGGGTTGCGGGGTGGGCACGACGCTTGAGTTATGAAAAGGCGAGCACAGTGACAAAATCAAAATAGACGCTTCTTGATTGTCTTAAACTCCCCTTGGCAGAATCATCGCATAAGGTTAACGAAGGTAAGCTATAAATCTTCCTCTGGTATGATTTTAATCCCTTTTCTCCTTAATAACGCAGTTGTAACACCATCGCCATCTATCAATCTGCCGGAAAATGAGCCATCATATATCTGACCACAACCACATGCTGGACTTGCAGACTTAGCTATAAATTCACCAGACTTGAATTGCTTAATAATTTTTAGGACTTCTTCGGCTCCCCTGACAAACTCTCTGGTAACATCCTCTCCATCTTTATTCATAACCCTGCACTTGCCGTCAAGAACATCATCACCCACACCTCCTTGAATTTCTTGAGGCACCCTGGGGATAGGCAGCCCCCCAAGTCGCTCAGGACAGACAGGAATCAAAGTCTCAACCTTTGAAAGTTCAATAGCTCGCTCGTTCCTATATCTGTCATCGCCGCTCCAGGCACATCTTATTCCCAATAGGCAAGCGCTGATAAATTTCATCTCACACTAAACTGATCCGTCAAGTCAGACCACTCAGATATCGCATCAATTTCGCCACGAGCATAGGCTTCATGCCAGCCCTCAGAAACAGGCAGCTTCTTATACCAAAGAACTCGGTCAGCCTCAAGAAGATTACGATGAAGTCCCATGAAATCGGCAGCACAGAGAATATTATGCGCAGTGAGAGAAGAGACATTATCCAACCATTGCTCGCCCTCCCTGGAACGCATCAAGTGATGGTCAAGAATCAGGACATCAACACGTCCCGCCAGACGCAAGGTTCTCCGCAGGGCATCTTCCTGCTTTTGCAGGGTAAAACCTGGCAAATAAATGGGCGGACCTGAGGCAAGCACTATATTCGGATGCCAGTCACAAATCTGCTCGACTGCCGCATCATCAAGCATCTGGATGTCTGAGGCATGCACAAAGACTTCTCCCCCCTCTTCAACTCTGGTCATCATCACCGTGCCACCATGTCTTCCCCGCTCGCCATGAGAAACAGGGAAAGAGAAGCTCAGCGGACCACCACTCATCCCTTCAGCAACTGGTAGAATTCGACCCAGCCCATCAGCCAGAGCCCCAGCTCGCCGAATCTGCTTATATGAAAGTCCATCCGTGCTTTTAGTCCAGAACCTGGCACGCAGGCACAACTTAGCCACTCGTTCCACAGAAAGCTGGTAGGGATTGGCGTCAACTAACGGAATGTGGTCTCCATGATAGTGACTGATGACTATATCAGTGGCGTCTTCTAGCGCCTTCACAATAACGCTTCTGATTCTTTCAGAAGCCGCCACCTGAACCGGATGTGGCAGCAACCCGTGTCGCCTAAACCCCAGGGCAACGCCGGGGTCAATAACTACCTTGCGGTCCTTCATTGTAACCACGCAACAGAGGCTACGAACCCCTAAGGATTCCGCACCAAGTATATCTATCTGCATTGTGCCTCTCGCTTAACAAGAACCCCACCAAGTTTCCGCAGCACCTTGCCAGTGCCTGTTCGTCAGTAAGTTCTCAAACACATACTACCATGAGGGACTCTTGTAGACAAAGCCATCTAAAACTGAACAGGAAAGAATTGCCACATACTGCTATAATAAATTATATTAAACACCGATAAGGAGACTCGGTTTTGCAGTTAGAACAGACTTTAGGGTTAGCCGCTGGAATGCTGGTAACATGCAGTATGATTCCACAATTGATTCGTGTCTTCCAGTTAAAAAGTGCCCGTGAGATAAGCAAATTTTTTGCCATATTGCTCTTAATGGGCATGCTTTGCTGGATAGCCTATGGGATTTATCTTAATCTCACACCAATTATTATCTGGAATGCAATCGGGGCAGTTTTAACCTCCATACTTCTATATGCAAAGCTAAAGTATGGGAAATAGGTTAATAAGTATTTACTATGCCCTTTAGCAAAAGAACGTATCGCAACCCGAATGATTTTTTCTCCGACCTGCTCTTCTCTATCAGAAATGGAAAGCGGTTAAAGGAATTACGGGGTACGGGATTGATAACACCAGCATTTCGAGAAAGACTTATGCTGGCTGTAACCGCAGTAAACGGCTGCAGCTACTGCTCCTATGTTCACGCCAAACAAGCATTAAAAAGCGGTCTCGGGCAAAGAGAGATTGAGCAATTATTATCAGGAGATATCGGCAGCTGCCCGGGAGAAGAAGCTTTAGCAGTAATCTACGCTCAGCACTGGGCTGAAACCAACGCCCACCCCGACCCCGAAACCGTCCAGAAGCTGCGGGAAACATATGGCAGTGAAAAAGCAGATGCCATTCACCTGGTGCTTAGGATAATTCGGCTTGGCAACCTATCGGGAAATTCTCTGGATTATTTTTTATATCTGATATCATTTGGCAGATGGCAAAGGTAAAAGTTTATAAAGCAGATGAACCTGACACTGCCCAAAAGAGAGACCATCTTCTTCTGCTCAGAATCACCAGTGAACTTCAATCCTCTCTCTAAAACCGCAACCACAGCCCGCTCAGACATCAAATTACTGACTCTAGCAATGACAGCGACCTGTATGAAATATCAAAACCCGAGGTTGTTTATACACTATCTCTTGACAAAGGCAATAGCAACAGTTATAGTACCAATCAATGAGATTGAGACTCAATCGCAAATATCTAAAGACAATTCAGGGTCACTCCTTGACCAGTCAACGGCATCTGCTTTTGGAATTGATTGGCGAGGCGCATGGGCATATAGATGCCAAAGAATTATACCAACGCGCCATTAACAGAGGCGAATCCATCAGCCTGGCTACACTATACCGAAGCCTGAATCTGTTCAAGCAGTTGGACCTGATAGATGAGCACCACATAGGAAGAGGCTGCCGCTGCTATGAGATAAAGCAAGCAATAGAACATCAACATACTGTCTGCAAGTGCTGTGGAAAAGTGTTTGATTTTAAAAGCAACCTGATACGTAAGTTAGTGGACGAGGTGCAACGCGAACAGGGATTTGATGTAAGCAGCGTCACGTTATGCTTAGAAGGATGCTGTGAACAATGCAGGAAGAAAGCTATTCCCGTTAAAAAACTTATTGAGAATAAGGAAGGTAACAATCATGCCAATCTATGAGTATCAATGTTCCCAATGTGGAGAGAAATTTGAAGTCCGCCAGTCCATAGGAGAGGATGGCTCTAAATTAAATTGCCCGAAATGCAGTGCCCTGAATCCGACCCGATTGCTTTCTTCATTCTCCAGCCCGAGCTCAAGCACATTTAACATCTCGGGAACGAGCTACCCCACCTGCAGTACCGGCACCTGTGGACTGCCACCGATGTAGCGAAAGTTAATTATTTATTGGAGGTGCAACTATGCCTAGAGGAGATGGAACTGGACCAACTTGGGGCGGTGGACCAGGAAGTGGTGGAGGAGCAGGAGGAGGAGCTGGCAGAATGGGAGGTAGCCGAGCTGGGGCAGGCCCCGGTGGAGGTTGTGTCTGCCCTAAATGCGGAGACAGATTACCACACCAGGTAGGAATACCCTGTTACAATTTGAACTGCCCAAAGTGTGGCGCAAAGATGGTGAGAGAGTAATTATATCTATTGTCCTCTCACTGAAAGATAACAGCAGACGCGGTGTGAGCCAGAAAGCTGACAGTTCAGTTCGGGCTGACATTTATGCATCAGGAAATAAGACAGGAAAATGAAGCTGGCAGCACAAGCCTTCGAGATATTAGAAAGAGCAGGAAACAGAAAGAGTTAGACCGCATTGGCTTTTGGCTGTGAATCAACAATCCATAAATTAATTTAAAAGGAGACAGTATGAGCAAAATAGTAGAAGTTACGGATAAAAATTTTGAGGAGGAGGTTCTAAGGTCAGACCTGCCCACAGAGGTTGATTTCTGGGCTCCATGGTGTGGTCCCTGCAGGATGGTTATACCGATATACGAAAAACTCTCCGAGGAATATGAAGGCAAATTTAAATTCTGCATGATTAACGTGGACGAAAATCAGCAGGCGGCAAGGAAATATCAGATTATGAGTATACCGATGCAGATGTTTTTTGTTGATGGGAAAAAGGTTGACGAAATTCTCGGCGCCGTTCCGGAACAGATGATCCGTGCAAAGGTTAAGAGCCTCCTCCAGAATTCTCCAACAGATGAAGTAATCTCTAGCAAATAAGAAGAAAATGAGTCGGTCTGGTAATCTGCAGGGAAGCTCCCTGGGTTATCTTTATACCCTATGTCATTTAGCAAGTGGCAAGGATAGTATTTTGTGAAGCGGCTAAACTGGACGCTTCCTGCTACACTATATCTTCATCGGAAAGAGAGGGTGGAGCCAGCGAAGGGAGTCGAACCCTTGACCTGCGGTTTACGAAACCGCTGCTCTACCACTGAGCTACGCTGGCATGCCATTTTGTGGCCTTCCCTGTTTTGACGTTGCCTTGTCGCTCTGGACACCCCTGACGGCAGTACTTCATCAAGCAACACCATCATGTCCTCTTGCATACCAGATATTATATGGGAGTAGGTGTCCGTTGTAAACGCTACTGAAGCATAGACTGGAGCTTCGGATATAACCTTCGGCTTCGCACCACGGAGGAGTGCAAGACTGGCAAAGGTAT
>JAGHDJ010000091.1 GCA_021159955.1 Dehalococcoidia bacterium | reverse complement strand
CGTGACGTATATTTATCCCGCATCCCTGGAGAACATAGAGCTGGATGGCGACATCGGGGATATGCCTCTCCTCTGTCTTGATTGTAGATTTCATTTCTATCAGGTCAAAGAGTTCATCATCAATTCTCACTAAAATATCTGCTCTGATGCGTATATCATCATACAGAAAAGCAGCCTCATAAATTGCCGGAATTGAGGAATCCTGAAGCACTTTCCGCGTTGATTCCACCGCTTGTTTATGCAGGGAGTGATTCTCTTTGATTAGCGTTCCACCAGGATAGATATCCCTGGCAATCTCTCCTGCTTTAGTTCCAGCATCGAATATCGCTTGTTGGGAAGGACTGCTTGAATCAGCCAAATTGGGATAGTAGCAACTGAGGTAAAGATTTTTAGGGCACCGCAGACCATCCAGGAAACGGGTTTTTGAAAGTATTGGGATTTGATTTCTCAAATGCTCCCCCATCTTGCCATCATTTGCACTGTGCCTATAATACTACAAAGAAACGTGCCTTCCAATGGTTGTTTGTATACATCTCTTGCCCCAATGTTTATAAACTTGTCATTTTGTATAAGATGGGTTTCTTTAGTTCATCGGAGTCCTGATAAATCTGGACGTAAAGACAAATGGGGATTCACCCTCACTATGCAATCGGGCACATAGGTAACACTTCTCTCCCTTGCTTACTGGTACAAATCTGGCACATCGGTAACACTTTTCTCTCCCGTCGAGGGAGAGGGAGTTGTTGTTTGAGATTGCTTCGACCTTCCCTGGAAGGACTCCTCACAAAGACAAAGGGGAAAGATTGCTTGGGTGGGGGAGTTGACAGCCAAAAACTGGTAGTAATTTTGCGCATTGGCCATCGCAGGGAAATTTACAGGTCCCTTTGATTTGGATGTTAAAGAAGACTGAATGCCCGAAGCACTGGGTTCAAGGAATTGTCCCAGACGATATGAGGCACGGTGGGACAGTCCTTCCTGGAGCATAATTACGAAACCGCTGCTCTCCCATTGAACTACGCTGGCAAGCAGAATCAATCAGTTCCCTTTGAAATTTGGAGGACGCTTCTCCAGAAAGGCAGCAAACCCTTCCTTAGCATCAGCAGTGCGACCCATATCTGCAATAGCTCGCGCCTCGCATTCCATTTGCGTCTCCAATGTCTCAGTCCAACCGCCGCGCAGTAGTCTCTTCGCTGTACCGAGTGCTTTAGTAGCACCAGATGCCATCCTGGCAGCAATAGCTTCTGTCTCTGCCAATAAGTCCTCATCAGAGACTACACGAGTGACAATTCCCCAGTCGAGTGCCTCCTGTGCCGAGAGCACACGATTGGTGAGCACTAACTCAAGCGCTCGCTTCATACCAACTATGCGAGAGAGGCAATACGTTAAAGAGCCATCAGGAGTGAGACCAATTTGGGTGTAAGCCGAAACAAAGCGGGCAGACTCATCCGCCACCGTAATGTCACCAGCGCAGGAAAGACTCATCCCTGCACCTGCAGCAACACCGTTTACCGACACCACCAGAGGGGTATCCATCCGCATCAGGCAGGATAATCCCGCATGGAGATATGCAAGTGTCTCTTTTAAATAACGAGGTAAGTCTTCAGCCGCAGCAACAAAGGACTTCACATCACCGCCGGGACAGAATGTATTTCCGCCACCGGTAATTATTACCGTCCGAATTTCAGGGTCTTCGTTGCAACACAGTGCGGCATGCATAAAATCCTGAGCCATATCTAAATTGATAGCATTCTTCGCCTGCGGCTGGTTCAGGGTGATTTTAGCAATGCCGTTCTGGACTTCAAAAAGAAGAGCAGTGTATTCCATATGAACAAACACCTCCCCATTCATGTGATAACGGTGACACCCAGTAAATTGAAGTATAGTCAGCACCCGCAAAGGCTGTCAACAACGGGAGGAACAGATATAGGACATTGACCACTTCAACCTTTGTAAGTAAAATGTGCTGGTAGAGTAGAGATACTCCAGCACAAAGGGCAACGCAATCCTGAGATGAGAGCAACGGCACAGAGGGGATTGGAATGTGAGGATAATAGTGGAGCCAGCGAAGGGGATCGAACCCTTGACCTGCGGTTTACAAAACCGCTGCTCTACCACTGAGCTACGCTGGCCGAACCAACTAGAAGTATACCCGAAAAATGAGATGAGGGGCAATAGAATTGGATAGGTTATAAGATTGCCGCATCGCCATGGGCTTTTCCTGTTATCCTTCCCTGGAAGGACGCAATGACTAGAAGAAAAAGGTGTCTCGTAATGACAAAAAAAAGAGAGATGACGTCCCAAAAAATTATGGCAACGGAATTCGGGGTATGGGTGAAAGCCCAAACTCTCAATGAACAGGATAAAGTCACCGCACACGAAATCGTCTTTGAAGAGGGTTCCGCCAGAGGGGTAAGTGGTTTCATTATTCTGGATACGATGCAGGGATTGGACAGACAGCTTGCCGGTAGTGATACACTGACAATGATTACAAGCTGATTTAATAAACTGGAATAATGTTCACGGGGATAACTAAAGGAGAAATGAAGAAGTGAAAGCTCTGATTATATATTTTTCTGCCACAGGAAACACGGAAAAAGTTGCCCATTCCATCCGCACAGGATTGGAGAAAGAGAATGCAGAAGTAACTATGCTCAACGTTAAGAACGCTGTCAATGAGGAGCTATACGATTACGACATAGTGTTTCTGGGCACGCCGGTGATAAATCGCCTACCGTCGCAAACAATAGTGAACTACATCGAAGGAAAAATGAAACTGCACGGGAAACGAGGTGATGTAAAACTATGTGCCCCTAAAATACAGGGTAAAACAGCAGTCGCATTCTGCACCTACGCAGGCCCACATACCGGAGCAAATGAAGCCGTCCCCAGCAGCAAATATATAGGTCAGTTCTTTGAGCACATCGGGTTTGATGTAGCTGCAGAATGGAACATTGTTGGAGCCCTCCATAACTCCAACAGCGAAGAGATAAACACCAGGGGAAAGCTGGGAGACATCAGAGAGCGCCCGAATGCACGCGATTTAGCCACAGTGACAGAAGACACCATCCGACTGGTTCGCACTCTCAACAGAGCATAAACTTCAGCCGCACAAGCAGGTGTGCGGTGTGTTATATGTGTTATAATAATATGAGCACTAACAGTAGCCGGGAGCGAGGACAATTTCGCCATCAAGGGAAAATACTGTTATGAGAAGGCACCTTATCAGACTTTTACGGATAACAAAAATTTGTCGGCTGGATGAGATACCGTATGTAGATTACAGATGACAGAGGATTCTTCAGAAGTCTCATAAGT
>JAGHDJ010000075.1 GCA_021159955.1 Dehalococcoidia bacterium | reverse complement strand
TCTCGGGGGGCATTTTGTGCAGGGTCATGTGGATGCTGTTGGGAAAGTAAGTTCGCTTGTTTCGGAGAGGAACGCAGTTTTGCTTAAGTGTTCTGCCCCGGCACAGGTTATGCGCTATATAGTAAAGAAGGGTTTTATCGCCATTGATGGTGTCAGTCTCACCGTGGTTGAGCGTGATATTTCGTCTTTTAAAGTTTCTCTGGTTACTTACAGCCGTGCGAATACGACTCTGGGAGAGAGGCGATTAGCTGATTCGGTTAATCTGGAGGTGGACATTCTTGCCAAATATGTGGAAATATTGGTTAAAGGTGGAGGCACAGGTGTGACAACTGACCTCTTAACGAAGTATGGATTTTTAGCTTAGTGGATTTGGAGAATAAATAATGTCGCTTAATACCATTCAGGAAGCAATTGAAGATATAAAAGCAGGCAAGTTGGTTATTATCGTTGATGATGAGGGCAGGGAAAACGAAGGTGATCTCGCCATGGCGGCGGAAAAGGTGACTCCTGAAGCGATTAACTTTATGGCTAAACACGGAAGAGGGCTCATTTGTATGCCTATCACAGGTGAAAGATTGGACCAGCTTCATATTCCTCTGATGGTTCAAGAAAACACATCCAGATTTTCTACGGCTTTTACGGTTTCAATAGAGGCTCAAAAGGGTGTTACTACCGGAATATCAGCGCACGATAGGGCAGCGACTATTAAGCTAGCGCTTGATTCTGATACTAAACCGGATGATTTGTCTCGCCCCGGTCATGTATTCCCTCTGCGGGCGCGTGATGGTGGTGTGCTCGTCAGGTCGGGGCACACCGAAGCGATGGTGGATATGGCGCGATTGGCGGGGTTATATCCTGCGGGGGTTATCTGTGAGGTGATGGCGGAAGACGGGAGTATGGCGCGTTTTCCTCAACTAAAGGTATTAGCCAGGAAGCATGGTCTTAAGATAATCAGTGTTGCTGACTTGATTGCCTACCGCCGACGCCATGAGCGTTTGGTTGAGCGTGTAACAGAGGCGCATTTGCCCACGGAATATGGTGAGTTTACTGCTGTCGCATATAAGAGTATCACCGATGCTGATGAACACGTTGCCCTGGTTATGGGTGATATTTCCGGTGATGAGCCAGTATTAGTTCGGGTACACAGTGAGTGTCTCACAGGTGATGTTTTTCACAGTCTTCGCTGCGATTGCGGTGAACAAGTGGTGCTGTCAATGAAAAAGATTGCTGATGCTGGCAGGGGAGTTCTTTTGTATATGAGACAGGAAGGCAGGGGAATAGGATTGCACAATAAAATGCGTGCTTATGCCTTGCAGGACAATGGAGCGGATACTGTAGAAGCCAATGAGATGCTGGGATTTCCAGCCGACCTGCGTGATTACGGAATAGGCGCTCAGATTCTGGTTGATCTTGGACTGCATAAGATCCGACTGCTGACCAATAATCCTAAGAAGGTAGTGGCGCTCAAGGGTTATGGGATTGAGGTGGTGGAAACTGTTCCGTTGATTATTCCACCCAACTCCTATAATCACCGTTATCTGGAAACAAAGCAAAACAAAATGGGGCACCTCTTGAATATAGATTAGTGATATTTCATTGGAAAAGAGATTAAGGAGGGACAGATGGGCAAAGAGTATCAGGGAACATTACTGGGACAGGGACTGAACGTTGGCGTGGTGGTCTCCCGGTTTAATGAGTTTATATCTTCCAGGTTGTTAGATGGGACAAAGGATGGGTTGGTGCGGCATGGCGTTGATGAAGGCAATATTGATATTGCCTGGGTGCCGGGAGCGTTTGAGGTTCCTGCAATAGCCAGCGCTATGGCACGTATGGGGAAATATAATGCAGTAATATGCCTGGGCGCTGTCATTCGAGGTGAAACCCCTCATTTTGACTATGTAGCCAGTGAGGTGAGCAAGGGTATTGCTCACGTTGGACTGGATACGGGAGTGCCTGTAATCTATGGAGTGATAACTGCTGATACCCTGGAACAAGCTATCCAGCGTGCAGGGAGCAAGGAAGGTAATACAGGATTCAAAGCCGCTATGAGTGCAATTGAGATGGCAAATCTCTTGCAGGATATGAAGAAGGCATAATCTAGCTTACTCTGTCGTTGCGGGCGGAGTGCAGCAATCCCGCCTACTATTCCTGCCATTGCGTTGGAAGGAGATTTCCCCGTGCACTGTCAGCCGATAACCTTGAAAGCCGTATCTCCGTGTCTCACTCTGTCGGGAACCTTGACGCCTATGGAGTCGCTGCTCTTACCCTCAGTTACGTTTACGTTGTCGATTTGCATTGACTCTACGGTGAATTCGAGATTGGTAGTGTGTCCCTTGACGTGAATTTTATCACCAATGCAAAGAGTGTTGCTGAGGTCAATGACGGCAACGACAGGCTTGGCGAAGAAGGCACTTATTTTTCCTATCTCTATCTCTGGCATGGCAAATACCTCCTCTCGCGACAAGTATAATTCCTGTCGTCTTATAAATCAATACTCTCGTTGACTGAACTTGCGATGGCACATTAGGCTATCTGTTTGAGTGTGAATTGTTATGGCTGGGTGATTCCGCTAGAGCATAATTGAATTGATAAAGAGGGCAAAAGCACTGGAGGGATTAAGGTGCAGTAGTTGTCTTCTGCTATGAAAGGAAAAACATACATATGTTGCCTAAACCCCTGCTTAAAACACTTACAGAAGCTGGTGTTGGTTCTCGCCGTCGTCTGGCAGATGCCATACGCAATGGTAGAGTCAGGGTGAATGGTGTTGTAGCGGAGGATTTTCGCCAGCCGATTGATTTACGAAAAGACAGCATTTTGGTAAATGGCGTGTTGGTTAACCTCAAGCCGCAGAAATCGGTTTACCTGCTGCTCAACAAGCCCAAAGGATGTTTATCTACCACCAGCGATGATAGGGGGCGGATGACGGTGCTTGACATTCTGCCCAGCAAGTATCGCAGTTTGAGATTGTATCCCGTGGGGAGGTTGGATAAGAATACTACCGGACTTTTGCTTTTGACTAACGATGGCGAGCTTACCTATCGCCTGACTCACCCCAAATTTGAATGCGAGAAGGAGTATTTATTTTACATAAATAGTATCTTGAAGGCAAATGAGAAGATGAGGCTACAGCAGGGGGTGAAGCTCGAGGATGGAAAGACCTCTCCTGCCAGGGTGAGGAGAATAGCTTCCAGTCCACCTTTTAACTACAGCATAACCATACGAGAGGGTAAAAAGCGTCAGGTGCGCCTTATGCTGGCGCATTTGGGTCACCGCGTTCTTGCCTTGAAGCGAATCCGTGAGGGAGACCTCATTCTGGGTGACCTTCAGGAAAGAAAGGTTCGCGAACTTAACCCTAAGGAAGTGCGTATTCTGATGAATTCCTGTTCTGATGGCTGAAGCCCTTGGCAGATGACGAAATATTCATTTCATATCGTGATATGA
>JAGHDJ010000078.1 GCA_021159955.1 Dehalococcoidia bacterium | reverse complement strand
GCCGTAGCTTGAGGCATGGGTTCACCTTTCTCGACGCTGCTGCATGCGCAGAGCGGCAGGAGTAATCTCGATAGAATTAGAATAAGGATGGTTGTATAGAGGGTCTTTCGAGATAAAGACAAAGGTTGAGCACTCCTTCTGATTGGTAAAAGGAGGTGAAGATACCGCGGCACATCTGGTCACGAATATACTCCACCTCTTTCGCTCAGTTTTAAATATCAACTAAGCAAGCATATCGGCTTGTCTGCGAGGTTGAGCAACAATCTGCGCAGCTCGCCGCTGTTTTCCGACTAGGACTTGCCTATACGGAAAACTTTGGTGCCGCATTTGGGGCACTCACCCTTAGTAGCTGGTCGTCCATTTTTCATAGTGATGGACTGTGGGTTTTTGATATCTACCTTGGCTCGACATTTCACACAATAGGCCTGCATCTACTCCTCCTTGTGGGTTGCGCTCTGCGCTTCCCTGTCTGTCTATATGCGAGCAGACTATCATCTTGATTTAGATTTGTCAATAGACGAAATAGCAATAAGTGTACTTTTGGGCAACAGGAGGGATACAAGGTGTGACAGGAGTGGCCAAATTGTGTTACAATTGTGCTAATAAATGTGTCGTGTTTTGTGTGTAAAAACGTGCCTGCCTGTCAGTGATTAGCTGGGGGCGGGCGTTGTCTTTTACATGGGCTGTATTTTTGTAAACAGGAATGGGGTAACTTAATGGCAAAGGTATCCAAAAAGAAAGGCAGATTAGCTCACAGCTATACCGCGAGTGATATACAGGTTCTAGAGGGGCTGGAAGCGGTTCGGAGGCGTCCCGGTATGTATATCGGGGGGACCGATGAAGGGGGTTTCCATCACCTGGTATATGAGATAGCTTATAACAGTATTGATGAGGCAATGGCTGGCTATTGTGAGAGTGTGGAGATAACGCTTCATGGAGATGGCAGCGTGGAGGTTGTGGATAACGGGCGCGGAATTCCCGTAGATGTGCATCCCACCACAGGAGTCTCGGCCTTGGAAACGGTAATGACTACGCTGCACGCTGGAGGCAAATTCGGCGGTGGAGGATATCGCGTGTCGAGTGGGCTGCATGGTGTGGGAGCTTCGGTGGTTAATGCTCTAAGCTCATGGTTCTGGGTTGAAGTCCGCAGAGATGGCAGGGTGTATCGGCAGGAATATAAGCGTGGTGTGAAGCAGGGGGACGTTGCTGTTGTGGGGAAAGCCAACGGTACGGGAACCACGATATGTTTCCATGCCGATAAAGATATCTTTGGTGACATGACTTATGATTTCAATGTCCTGATCAGGCGTTTCCGCGAACTGGCTTATTTGAATAAAGGACTGAAGATAAAGGCGAAGGATGAGCGGAGTGGAGAAGAAAAGGCCTTCTATTTTGAGGGTGGTATAACTGGGCTTGTCCATCACATTAACAAGGGGAAGAACGTTTTGCAACCTCAGCCGCTGTATATAACCAAGATGGCTGATGGCACCTCAGTTGAGGTAGCCTTTCAGTATAACGAAGGTTATTCTGAGGTGCTTTATTGCTTTGCCAACTGCGTTAATACTGCAGAGGGGGGAAGCCACCTGACGGGGTTTCGTTCTGCCTTGACCAGGGTTATCAATGACTATGCCCGCAAGTCCAAGATGCTGAAGGATGATGAAGCCAATATGAGTGGAGAGGATATGCGTGCGGGGCTGGTTACGGTTATCAATGTCAAGTTGTCTGACCCTCAATTTGAAGGTCAGACCAAGATGAAGCTGCACAATCCAGAGGTCAAGGGATATGTTGAGTCAGTGGTGTCAGAGGGGCTGTCCGCATATTTGAATGAACATCCCAGTGAGGCCAGGAAAATTATTGATAAGTGTATTACTTCCACGCGTGCGCGTGATGCAGCGCGCAAGGCACGCGATCTGGTTATCAGGAAGGGAGTTCTATCCAGTTCTACCCTGCCGGGCAAACTGGCAGATTGTTCAGAGCGTGATCCCTCTCGCTCTGAGTTGTATCTGGTTGAGGGAGATTCGGCTGGCGGCTCGGCAAAGCAGGGTAGAGATCGCTCTTTTCAGGCAATACTTCCACTGCGGGGTAAGATATTAAACGTGGAAAAGGCAACTCCTGAAAAGATGCTGGGACATATGGAAATACGCACCATCATTACTGCATTGGGGATTGGGATAAATGAGGAGATGGATATCTCCAAGCTGCGTTACCAGCGTGTGATTATCATGACTGACGCTGATGTCGATGGTGCTCACATTCGCACTCTTCTCCTGACCTTTTTCTTCCGCCATATGGAGGAATTAATTAGGGATGGACATCTTTATATTGCTCAGCCGCCGCTCTATCGCGTCCGTTCAGGTAAGAAGCAGAGCTGGGTTTATTCGGACAGGGAGAAGGATGACCTGGTCAGGAAGGTGCAAAAGAAGGGCGGCAAGACAGATATTCAACGCTTTAAGGGATTGGGAGAAATGACCCCCTTACAGCTATGGGATACCACTATGAACCCCGACACCCGCACTATGCTCAGGGTAGAAATAGAGGATGTTGTTGAGGCGGATAAGCTGTTCGACACCCTTATGGGCAGTGAAGTGCCGCCGCGAAAGAAATTTATTCAGACTCGCGCTCACAGCGTGAAGAATCTGGATGTATAAGCTTTTGCCTGGATTTTTCCGTAATACTTTTATAAGGGGCTATCAGGGGTGAGAAGTTGCCAAATTTGATGCGTGACCGGATAAGCGAAGCTCTCAAGGGGCATGCAGCTGACTATATTGAGGTTCGATTGCAGGAGGGAGAGTCAACCCACATTGGCTTCCGCGGCAGGGAAATGGATAGTATAGGAAGCAGTGCTAACAATGGAGGGTGTGTGCGCGCTCAGGCGAAGGGTGGATGGGGTTTTGTCAGCTTTGATAATCTCTCCAACTTGCGTAGCAGGGTGGAAATGGCAGTATCTCAGGCGAGGTTGGTGGGGAAGGGGACCAGTGAACTATCTCCCGTAAAACCATCAGTGAGTGAGACCGATGCTGTGGTGAAAAAGAACCCCGCAGCCATTTCTCTTGTTGATAAGAAACGTCTCCTTGATGAATACAATGATATCATCTGGAGTACTGAGGGGGTTCAGACTTCCATCATTGGCTATGCCAACTCTCAGCGCAATACGGTGTTTGCCAATTCTGAGGGGAGTTATATTCGTCAGGGCAGGGTGGATGTTACGATGCGGCTGGTTGTGGTGGCTCGCGATGGCGGCGAGGTGCAGCAGGTGGGAATGAGCATCGGCAGCAAGGGGGATTTCTCCGTTGTGGAGGGGCTTCACGATGAGGTGAAAGCCTCCGCTCGGCGCGCCGTAGAGATGCTCTCCGCCCCCCGCGTCAGCGGGGATAAATATACCGTTGTTCTGGACCCGGTGCTGGCGGGAGTGTTTGTTCATGAAGCCTTTGGACATCTCTCCGAGGCGGATTTTACCTATGAAAATGAACGACTGCGCGAGTTAATGCTGCTGGGGAGGCGTTTTGGGGGCAAACACCTTAATATCGTGGATGATGCCTCTATGCAGGGGTTGCGCGGCAGCTATGAATATGATGATGAAGGGACTCCCTCATCTAAGGTTTATCTTATTCGCGAAGGCATCTTAACGGGCAGGCTTCATTCTCGTGAAACAGCAGCTAAAATGGGAGAACGTCCCACAGGTAATGCCAGAGCAATCAATTATCATTATCCTCCCATAGTTCGTATGGGGAATACCTTTATTGAACCGGGGGTTGCATCTTTTGATGAGCTCGTTGCTGATATTAAAGATGGAATATATGCCAAGAACTGGTATGGCGGCACCACGAGTATGGAGATGTTTACCTTTTCTGCAGGAGAGTCCTATATGATTCGCAATGGCAAGGTGGAGGAACTGGTGCGACCGGTGACGTTAAGTGGCAATGTGTTCGACACGTTGGCTAATATCGACGCCATTGGCAGTGACCTGGAGATGAACGAGGGTGGAGGCTGCGGGAAGGGAGGGCAATTCCCCCTTCCCGTTTCCAATGGCAGTCCTCATATCAGACTTCGCAATTGCCTGGTGGGAGGAGGTTAAGTTGGAGCATATTCTCTCTTTAGCGAATAAGGTTTCTGATGAGGCAGAGGTGTTTCGTGTGTTTGTTGAGCAGACCCCCGTTGTTTTTGAAACAAATCGACTGAAGCAGATGCAGTCCCAGCAGAGTATGGTTACCACCCTGCGCGTGGTGTGTAAGGGGAGGGTTGGATTGGCTACAGCAGCCGGACCCTTCAGTGATGAGAAACTGGTAGAGAGGGCGGTGGAACTGGCGGAGTTGGGAGTCTCTTCTCATCTGGAAATGCCGACGCGCGAGAAATACACTAACGTAAGGATTAAAG